>NJEL02000046.1 GCA_002254825.2 Methanosarcinales archaeon ex4572_44
AAAAGTTCAATAGGTGTGGTGATAAAGACGGGGCCTCTCTTCGTCCTACATGTACAACTGTTGTTTCTGATTCTAAAAAGTAACATTTATAACCATTGTCCAGTTATAGATTCAGCGCTCAATTTGTGTTGAGTCGCTGTTTGATTAAGGTGATGATGCTGACTGAATATGATGAGCGGATCAGAGAGCGGGTGAAGAAATATCTGATGCGTGACGAGACTGGTATTCGAAAGACCGTTTTGAAGCTGTTTTTGGAAGATAATGCCTTTACAACAGAGGCTGTTTACAAGTTTCTTGTGTCCAAGAACTTTGATGTGAATTATCGTGGTGTTTCAGCTATGGTGGGTCTCATGAACACCAGACTGGGGATTCTGCGCATAGACGTGAAGGGTGATCATAACAGTTACTCTCTGAAAAAAGAGCATAGAGAGGTTGTGAGAAGCGTACTTGACAACTACTGAGGAAGGTGACTTGATTTGAATGTATTACTGATAGGTGGTGGTGGAAGAGAGCATGCCATTGCCGAGGCAATAAAGAGAAGCAGACACGATGTGAAGTTATACACTGCAATGTCGAAGAGAAATCCGGGCATTGCAAGACTATCTGAAGACGTACTCCTCATGAAAGAGACTGAGGTTGAGAGAATCAAGGACTACGCACTTGAGAAGGGGATAGAGCTCTGTTTCATAGGACCCGAGGCACCGCTTGCAGCCGGAATGACCGATCAGCTTGAGGCAGGAGGGGTCAGGGTCTTTGGACCAACTCTGGATGCGGCACGAATCGAGTTTGACAAAGCATGGACGAGAAACTTCATGCAAGAGCACAAAATCAAGGGCAACCCACACTTCAAAGTCTTTGACCGGTCACAACTGCGAGAAGCCCACGAATTCATAGACCTGCTCGGAGATGTGGTTGTGAAACCAGCAGGGCTCACAGGTGGAAAGGGCGTGCGTGTCATGGGCGATCACTTCAGGACACTCGATGATGCCAAAGAGTACACCGATCTGGTGCTGGAGAAGGATGATGTAGTGATCGAAGAGCGGCTTGTTGGCGAAGAGTTCACGCTCCAGGCGTTCAGCGACGGCACACATCTGTCATTTGCACCCGCAGTTCAGGACCATAAGAGGGCTTACGACGGTGACAGGGGACCGAACACAGGTGGCATGGGATCCTACAGTGATGCAGGCGAAACACTCCCCTTCATGAATTATTACGACCTTGATGCGGCGCGTGAAATAATGCAAGAGACTATAGACGCACTGAAAGCAGACGGCATAATATACAAGGGACTGCTCTACGGACAGTTCATGCTCACGCGAGAGGGTCCAAAGGTGATAGAGTTCAACGCCCGCTTCGGCGACCCTGAAGCCATGAACACTCTACCGCTCCTAAATACAGACATAATTGATATTGCAGAACACGTAACAACAGGAAAACTGAACGAACTTGATGTGAGCTTCAAAGAGCGAGCCAGTGTCTGCAAGTACCTTGTACCAGAAGGATACCCTGAAGACCCTGTAACAGATACCGAGATACGCATAACAGAGCCACTCGGAGATGCTCTCCTCTTCTATTCGAGTGTGTACGAGAAGGACGGTAAGGTCTACACCACATCATCTCGAGCCATCGCTCTTGTCGGGATTGCAGAGAATATTATTGAAGCAGAAGCGATCGTGGAAGAGGCAATGCATGCCATCAAAGGATCCCTACACGCAAGGCATGATATCGGAACAGAGCAATTGTTACAGCAGCGGATAGATCACATGAACCAGGTTCGGGGCAGGTGAATGATCCAGATCAGAGATCTGGGTCTCCTTTGACGAGGTCGGATGATGAAACACTTACTCTCACTCAAAGATCTTACACGAAACGAGATAATTGAGATTCTGGACACCTCAAGTGAACTCAAAGAAGACCGAAAGAAGGGTGAATTAAGGCACCATCTCAGAGACAAAACACTTCTATTGCTATTTGAGAAAAAATCAACCCGTACCCGAATATCCTTCGAAGTAGCAATGAGCGAGATAGGAGGAAACAGCATATACCTAAACCCAGCGGACACACAGCTTGGACGCGGCGAGACAATAACAGACACATCAAAAGTGATATCAAGATACGTTCACGCCATAGCAGCACGGGTCAATGACCACCAGACACTCAATAGTCTTGCAGAAAACTCAACAATCCCTGTCATAAACGCACTCTCAGACCTGGAACACCCATGCCAGTTGCTAGCAGACCTTATGACCATAAGAGAACACAAAGGAGATCTGAAAGGGCTCACACTCGCATGGATCGGCGATGGCAACAACGTCTGCAACAGCACAATCCTCGCATGCAGCCTCACAGGAATCAAAACCAGAATCGCAACACCAAGAGGCTACGAACCAAACCAACAAATAGTTGCAGATGGACGAATGCTTGGAGGAGACATAAAACTTACACACAACCCAACAGAAGCAGTCAAAGACGCAGACATACTCTACACAGACGTCTGGATCTCAATGGGAGACGAGAAAGAGAGAGACCAGCGGTTGAAAGACTTCGCACCCTATCAAGTCAACAGAGAACTGCTTGAAGGAGCCTCGAATGATGCAATAGTACTACACTGCCTACCAGCCCACCGAGGAGAAGAGATCACAGACGAAATCGTGGACGGACCAAACTCAAGAGTCCTCGACCAGGCAGAGAACCGACTCCACACAGAAAAAGCACTGCTGCTCAAATTATTAAAATAAAAAACACAAACATACAAATAGCGAGGGTCGCCCAGCCAGGTCAAAGGCGCAGGGCTTAGGACCCTGTCTCGAAGGAGTTCGTGAGTTCAAATCTCACCCCTCGCACTCCATAAAATTTATTGTTTTTGATTAAAAATATATTTTGTGCAATATTTATTCAAGCGAATCAGTGTTTTGGACTGCAAACTAATTAAATCGGGCAATTTTTTAACAATTGGTAATCTGCGGTTGTAAATTTTTGTAGGATATAGATCTCCTTTGGGATATCTTGTACTAACGGAATATGGCAACGTGATGACAGCTAAATAAAATAAAGCAGTAGAAATGGTTATGTAATGTAAAGACTGCAAATACATTTGTTTGATTAAAATTTCGAGTTCCTGAATAGTGAATTTAGTTTCAGATAGTTCTTTCTTTAGCAAGTATGCAAAATCATTATTTTTTGGATTCTCTAATTGTCTAAAAAGTTCTTCTTTAGTTTCTTTCAAATTATTTTCAGTTAATTTAAAATTTTTAACATTTTCTATTCCCTCTTCCATCTCCTTTTCTGTTTTCGATATTTTTATAAGTATTTCTCGAATTTCTCGTGGTGATATAAAAGCTAAATCTGTTTTTGCTTTTTGGATCTCTGCATGCTGTTTTAAAGCCCCGTTACACTCTTTTATTGTGTCTTCAACACCTAAATTTTTAACAAAATCAGTATTTTTTAGTTCGGGGAGTCGATTTAAATTTCTTGATAAATCTTCGTATTTCTGTTTTAGTTCAATGATATTGTCTTTGTATATCCTCGTTGCATCGTGATTGACTTTTCTCATATCTTCTTCAGTATATTCATTTAATCCCAATGCAAGCGCTTTATTTGCTTTTTCAACACTTTGAGCAAAATAAAAGAGAGATTGAGGATACAATTTATTTTCATATAAAATCTTAGTCGCCTTCAAATCCTTCTTAGCTATTTTCAAATACTCCTCTACCAAATCCATATTCTAAACGCACCTTTCAATAACCCTTTTTACGCTTACAGCTATCGTGACATGATATCTGATGCTGCAGAAGGCATGCAAAGAGACACTCTAATCAGTGTTTAAAAAATCTATAAGTGCTTGATGCGTCGTAGGGACTATCTCATGCCTTTGCTTTTATTTTCTTCAGCCTGAATGTCTCTTCTCTCTCCATCTCTTCAAGTCGCAGTGCTATAAAAGCCAGTGCCTCTTTCAGTTCAGGTATGAGTTTGAACTCGAGAGCGTTCACACGGCGCTTTGTCTTCTCGATGTCATCGAGCAGTTTCTTCATCGTGGTCTCGATCTCTGCTGCAAGAATTATCTTCTCAACAAGGCTCTCATAAGCGTCAGCCGCTTCGTCGATCCTGGAGCTCGTGCCGATGATACCGTAGCCACGCTCGGTTACGCTCTTTTTGACACTCGTGGATTCGATCTTTGGAACAACGACGCCCATCACATTTTTGCTCTCAAGCTCTATCTGGGGCGTGTCCACAAGAGAGAAAGCAGTGGAGTTCACCACCACGGTTCCCTCGATCGATTTTGCAATGTTCAGTTTCTCCTGAGCAACTGCATAGTCTCGTTCAAGTTCGCTGCGCACGTCTTTTGCCTTCTCAAGAATATCAAACATCTCTATTATGAGCCCATCGCGCTTCATCTTAAGAAGTTTATGACCGCTCTCTGAGAGTTTGATCTTCTTCTTGAGCTCTATCATTTCCGAGCGAGTCGGTTTGATCGTGTCTTTTATCGCCATGTGAACACCGATGTCTCAATGTCTAAATTATATTACTCGGCTGTGGCTTCAGCTTCAGCCTCGCCAGTGGACTCGGATGGTGGCGCTTCTGCTGGTTTCTTGCCGCGGTGTGATGGATGGTACTTCTCGATGAACTTGTTGTCAATTCTTGTGAGTTGTGTCTCGGGGAGCGATGCCAGGAGTTCCCAGCCGAGATCGAGCGTGGTCTCGATGCTCCTATCCTCTTCCATCCCCTGTCTTACGAAGCGGTCTTCGAAGAGGTCTGCAAACTCAAGTAGCTTCCGATCCCGTTCAGAGAGTGCTTCCTTGCCAACAATTGCAACAAGCCCGCGGAGATCTTTGCCCTCTGCATAGGCTGCGTAAAGCTGGTCAGAGACTGCCTTGTGATCATCGCGTGTTCTGCCAGGGCCGATCCCTGAGTTCATCAACCGTGAGAGTGATGGGAGCACGTTCACTGGTGGGAAGATGCCCTTCATGTGGAGCTCTCGTGAGATAACTATCTGTCCCTCTGTGATATAACCGCTGAGATCTGGTATTGGATGAGTAATATCATCTCCTGGCATCGATAGGATAGAGAACTGTGTGACAGATCCTTTTCTGCCTTTTATAACTCCCGCCCGCTCATAATTTGTTGCGAGATCGGTGTACATGTAGCCAGGATAGCCACGCCGCCCAGGAACCTCTTCTCGTGCAGCGCCCATCTGGCGCAGTGCCTCGCAGTAATTGGTGATATCGGTCAGGATAACAAGCACGTGCATGTCATGTTCGTATGCAAGGTATTCTGCGGCGGTGAGTGCAAGCCGCGGTGTGATCAATCGTTCGACTGCAGGATCGTCTGCAAGGTTCATGAAGACCACTGCACGCTCAAGTGCACCTGTCCGCTCGAAGTCGTACATAAAGTGTTGTGACTCTTCGCTTGTGATGCCCATTGCTGCAAATACGACAGAGAACTCTTCTGCTGCGCCAAGCACCTTTGCCTGGCGTGCGATCTGCAGAGCTATCTCGTTGTGTGGCAGACCTGAGCCTGAGAAGATCGGGAGCTTTTGGCCGCGAACAAGGTCTCGCCTGTGAATCGCACACCAGATCCTCGGTTCAAGCCGCCTGTTCCTTCGAACATCTGGACCACGACCATATCCTTAGCAGTGTCAAGCACCTGTCCCCGTTTGACAGAGCCGTCATCGAGTGTGACGTTCACAAGCTCGCTGTAACCAACAGGCTCTGTCTTTTCGACGAATATAAGTGGTCCTGAAACGTCTCTAATAGTTTTATATTCCTTTGTCATAGTCTTTATTCACCCCGCAGTCCTGTAAATTCCAGATCTGCCTTCTTCATTATAGCATTGAGAGACGCATCTAGGTCCGCCTCAAACCTGACCTTTGCAAGCGTATCCTTGGATTCAAGCGAGATAATATTTGCCACTGGCACACCTGAATCAAGGGCTGCCACAGCCTTCTCACCCCATGCAAGAATCGCTTCCAGCATCTTGTACTGGTTTTTCATTGGACAGTAGCTATCAACATCATGATATGCGTTCTGCTGGAGGAAATACTCTCGTACCATGCGTGCAACCTCCAGTGTGAGCTGTTGGTCGTCAGGCAGGGCATCTGATCCTACGAGCTGCACGATATCCTGCAGTTCTGCCTCGAGTTGGAGCAGGTTCATCGCCTCACCCCTGAGTTTCGTCCACTCGCTTGATACATTTTCATCGTACCACTCATCAAATGTCCTTCCATATAGAGAATAGCTGGTGAGCCAGTTTATCGCTGGGAAGTGTCGGCGCTGTGCAAGCTTTGCATCGAGAGCCCAGAAGACCTTGACGATACGGAGTGTGTTCTGTGTAACAGGCTCTGAGAAGTCTCCACCTGGTGGGGACACTGCACCAATTACTGTGACCGATCCATCTCGTCCACAGAGAGCCTTGGTACGGCGCCTCAGCCCATCGTGAAGTCGAGTCTGCCATGAGAGACACATCATAACCCATGTCACGATAATACTCTGCAATGGTGATTCCTGTGTACACAGACGCTTCTCTCGCCGCAACAGGCATGTTAGAAGTGTTTGCAATAAGCACCGTTCTCTCCATGAGTGGACGACCAGTCTTGGGATCTTCCAGTTCAGGGAACTCGTTCAGGACGTCGGCCATCTCATTGCCACGCTCACCGCAACCTATGTAAACCACAATCTCGGCATCGCTCCACTTTGGATAAGAGACCGATCACATCATCAACCGTGAACGTGCCTGCATTGATCTCATCGATCACACCTGAGACCCTGGGCGGGACAAGTATTCGATGCTCGATATTCTCTGTCTCCTGCACAGTTCCAACTATATCGCCGCCACTGACTTTGTCACCTTTGTTTACAAGTGGCTTGAATTCCCACTTCTTATCGTGGTCCAGGCCACTGGCACTCACACCACGCTGGATGAAATCGCCCATCTTCTCCAATAGCACAGGGAGCGGTCGCTGGATACCATCATATATGCTCTCAAGGAGACCTGGTCCAAGCTCCACCGATAGGGGCATGCCAGTGTCAATGACAGGCTCACCTGGCTTGACAGCTGAAGTATCTTCGTATACCTGAATGATCGTCTTTTCTCCTTCTATTCCGATTACCTCGCCCATCAGGCCTTCGTCTCCAACCTTCACCACGTCGTACATGCGAGCGTTTATGCCAAGTGCCGTTACGACAGGACCTGAAATTCGATAAATTTCACCTTTCACTTCCACAGATCAACACCTACTGCTTGTTTTATCTTTTCTCTCAAATTACTTTCACCTTCTCCTCCAATTGCAACTAAAGTCGGCTCGACCGATTCATCAAGCTCGTATCTCAGTTGAGATGGTAGATTGGCCAAATCATCATTATGCATTACTATTATTCCAACCTCTGAATCACTCATCACGTCTTGCACCTTCAAGACTTGCTCCTCACCTGTTACTTCATACACCTTTTTAACTCCTGCAAGCCTGAATCCAAGCGTGAATTCACTGCTACCAACAACTGCCAGTTCCATTATCACATCACCAGATTATCTCGTATCACGTCATCGCTCAATTTCAGCTCTTTTCCCCGCGCTATAATCCGCAGGTTGTCTACTTCGATCTTCTTGTGCAGTACGTAATCAAGCACTGGTAGTATGGATAGGGGATAGTAGTGAGAGATTCGTGATGCAAAATTCATCAGATATGCATCCAGTTTTGTCTCAATCTCGGTCAGACTGGTACCCTCTTCACTGACAACGTCAGCTATAGAACTCCAGTATGAATATCCATCCAATGAATGGATTAGCTCAGAAAACGAGAGTCCTGCGAGTCTGATCAGATCAGATCCTTTAAATTCCAGACCGCCAGGAATGATTACGTCCTGAACTCCTTCGCGCTCAACCCCAGCCCTCTTCAATCTGAATAGCGTCTTCAAGTTTTTTATATCTATCTCGGTTTGAAGAAACTTCAAGAAAAGTTTCTCGCCAGGAGAGACGCCTATTGCATCGAGCAGTCTAGAATAATACAGCTTATCAAGATCATCCTCTATTTTGTTCAGCATGCCTCCTTCATAATCCTTCAATACCTGGTAACATGGTCTATTTTGAAGGGAAGTTATTATAGCATCCACACTCTCTAATTTCGCCATTGATTCAAGATCTGGATAGTGCAACCCACCTGCTGAGACCACGTAATCCAGTATCTCTTCCTCTGGTGCCCCATAGTATTTGCCTCGGAGCACGGTCTTGATATTCCATATATCCCATCTGCGCATGTACTCTACTATCAGATAGTTGACCTGCCCACGAGAGATCTCGATGAGCTTCCTGTATGAAGCGCCAAGATTCCGGTTGAGAGCATGCTCAAGAAGGTCGATGGCTCTGAACCTTGCTGAAAGTTCATCAACATCTCTCTTGTACTCAGACTCTTCTATGAACCGGATGATCTCCGGGAGTTCCATGTTCAAGAGCTTTGGATAGGTATCCTTAGGAATGAGCTTTTTCTTTCGCGCACGTACACGAGCAGTTATATATGCATAAGCTGGGGTTTTGAAGAGTCCCATTCGATCTTCACCCTGATAGTATATCTGATATCTGTTTCAACGATCGCTCACTCAGGTCTTTCAGTAGCGTATCGTATGTATAGTCGTACTGCACCGATCCGTCACTGCTTTCGATGACAACACCGCCAATACACTGTATCTTTCCAGCGTACGGAGATCCAGATATCTTCTCAACAATTGTCCTGTCTTTCTCGTTAGAGTAGATCTTTGAGCCAGGCTCAGCATGTTTTTTGAGAAGTGCGTCCAAGAATTTCTCATTCTTTTCAGAGGGCATACTGGCTATTCGCTCTGCCACATTATTCTGTACCTCTTCAAGCAAGCCCTGACGTGCGTTGAGCAGTGCTCGTTTCATTTGGAGGTGTGCACTCGAGACTTCCTGTTTCTTGAGCTGTTCAACCTCCATACGGACTGCTTCTTCTTTCTCCGCTCGAAGTTTTGCAGCGTCACTCTCTGCCTTTTCAAGAATCTCGTTTGCTTCTTTCTCTGCCTCCTGCAGTATTGCATCTGACTGTTCTTTTCCCTTCTTCAAGATCTCGTCTACAATCGGTTCGAGTCCCATAGGCCTGATCCCTGTAAAAGATTTTATTCGTGTTCTCTTCTTAGAACACGAAGAGCAGTATCAGTGAGACCACAAGTCCGAATATGACAATGGACTCTGGTATAACGGTCATAAGCAAACCTTTACCGAAAAACCCAGGGTCCTCAGCCATGACACCAATAGCTGCAGAGCCAATGCTCTGTTCGCCTATTGCGGCACCAATACCTGTCAATCCTACTGCTAGACCTGCACCAATTGCAATCAATCCTGCTGCTTCAGCTTCTACCATATCTTTTCATTCCTCCGTATATTTGCGTATAAAGCCGAACGGATCATACTCTGTTCCGCCGCCTTCATAAAATTTAGTGAAAAATTCCACATACTGCAACCTTAACGAGTGCAGTCCTGGACCAATAATTCCAAGGAGCAGATTTATGGTGTGACCAATTATCAACACCAAGATGCCCACTGCAAAGAACACTCCACCCTGCGTAAAGAGCACATCCTTACAGATAGTATTAACAGCAAGTGCAATACCTGCCGATGAGAGTCCGATTGCAAGAATCCTCGCATAGGAGAAGACATTACTGAGCAGTGTTGGAATCTCCATTATCGCAATAGGCCCCTCTCCTTTGACCAATAGGATAAGCCCAACTATTACGAGCACGATACCACCTGCAAATATCGGATCCTGTGTGTTCATGGTGGCACTGCCCATTATTGCTGGCATAGCAGGCACAATTGCCATAATTCCACCGAATAGTATCAAGAGCCAGCACAGTTTTTCAAGCACAGCATGCTTAACTCCATGCTCAACACCGACATTTCTGAATCCAATGAGCAAGCCAAGTGTTACATGAAGTATGCCTACCACAAATGTCATGGCAAGAAGCGGCTGTACTGCTGCGAATCGATGCACAGGAAGATGAAGCATCCCAATATGTGGGCCATTGATGGCAAGAATGCCATACTCTTCCACCACACCATGGTGCACTATGTTAAACAATGGAAGTCCAAACACTTCGCCGTAAATTATGCCAAAGAAAATCGTTGAGAAGGCTGAATATAAAAGAATGATACAGAGCTCATGCAGCCCTCCAGATTTAACCTTTGACATTATAATCCATGAAAGAAAGATGAGGAGCACACCATAACCAATGTCTCCAAGCATAAGCCCGTAAAACAGGGGAAATGTTATAAACAGTATCAAAGAAGGATCAATTTCTTTGTATTTTGGAGTTGAAAACGTATTCACGAGCAACTCGAAAGGTTTTGCTGCTTTTGGATTGCTGAGCGCGATTGGAACATGTTTCTCTTCTTCTTCATCCACTTCGAGCTTGGAAACGTAGATTTTTCCGCCAGTACTTTCACTCAATCTTCTTCCGAGGTCATCGTATCTGTCAATGGGAATCCACCCTTCTGCAACGAACGAATTCTCGCTCGTAGCAAATTTGAGGGGCGCTTCCGCTTTCTGTGTTTCTATCGTGAGATATTCCTCTGATGAAAGTATGAATTCAGCATATTCTGTCTTTATTCGTTCACGTTCAGATTCAAGTCCTGTTAGCCTTGTTGAAAGTTCTTCTTTCTTATTTTTAATACCATCAAGGAGCGACTGGGGACTGCCTTCAAGTTTTGGTGGTTTGAGTTCCACAAAAGTACTTTCATCCTGAAGTACCTTAGTTATTTCAGCTTCTTTTTCCACTGGCACTGCAAGAGCAATCGTCCCTCTGCCATCGAAACTGCCAGTGTATAATTCATATTGACTTGTCTCTGCTCGTATTGCATCTTCAATCGCGTTATCGATAAAGCCAACAAATACTCTTATTGATTCATAGCCTGTATAATCTTCAAGTGAAAGCGGAAGTGTTGCAAGCGGTTTTATTGCATCTTCAAGATCCTGTTGTGTCTTAAGCTCAGTCTCTGCAACTCGTATCGCATCCTGTCGACTCGAAACTTCTTCTTCGAGATGCGAGAGCTTTGATTCTATCACGGATGGAAGCTCTTTTGCTGAAACCCTGCCTTTAATTGAGCTTTTCTCCGATAGACCAAGTTGATTGGCGATTGAACGCAGTGTCACCAGACGCTCAGACAGCTTTGATGCTATCGTGTGGGGCTTTCCTATCTTGAAACCACTCTCGCTCTCATCATAGTCAGCTATGTGAAAGAGGTTCATCCTGTGGAGTGTTTCTATAGTCTGTTCAAGCACGTCCTTTGTACCAACAACCACTACCTTGGTCATTTTTTCAGGTTTAAGCATCTATAACTGCCCTCTCAAATTCTTTTACCAAGAAATCAGCCGCTTCATCCAGTTTATCAGATGATCGTGCTTTGAGCAATTCAGCCTCTTCTGTCCCCTTTGCCAGTATCTCTTCTCGTTCCTTCTCGATAGCTTCTTTGACACTCGCCCTCGTTTTCTCTATATATTCATCAGATTCATGTTCTGCTGTTTTTTTGATCACTCGTGCCTTCTCTTTTGCTTCCTGAACTTTTAGTTTCTTCTCGTCCAGGGCTTTGGAGACCAGCCCCTTCGCATCTTCCTCTGCTTTTTTTATCTGCGACAATATCTCAACCTTAGCCATCCTAAATCCTCGGTACGATGTCAATTACATATCAGAATCCAACCCCTACAATACCACATCCAATACATAAACCATTCGGTTTTAACCGAGGGGCGTGTACGCCTGCTATAGCCGTTCCAGAACGATCCTGACAAGAGCACTCTGGTCAAGTGCAATCGCTTGCACACTCAGACCCGCATGCACACATTGAAGTGTTTGATACATCTCTGCACGTCAGTTTTATATCGTACCAGATGCAAAGAGAGATGTTGTGGACGCTTTTTATTTATTCTTCATACAGGCTTTCATTGCGGTCTTCATCATTGTTGATCCTGTTGCGAATATCATGGTCTTTCTCTCGCTGACCGAAGACAGGAGTGCAGGCGAAAGGAAGCTGATCTCTGGGAAGGCTGCTGTCTTTGGATGCATAGTTATACTTGGTTTTGCCATTTTCGGCAATTTTATTCTCTCTTTTTTCAATATCACGATAGATTCGCTTCGTGTGATCGGCGGGATTCTGATACTTGCAATTGCAATGGATATGCTATATGGTAGGCTGTCGAGAGAAGGATATACACCCGAAGAAGCGTTAGAATCTGGTGTACGCGAAGATATAGCGTTCTTTCCACTTGCCGTTCCAATGCTGGCAGGTCCTGGTGCCATAACGACTGTTGTCATCCTGATGGAAGCTGCAGGCTCATTTGCATTTGACATTCTTGTTCTTGCCGCAATCATCCTAACTTTCTTCATAACCTGGATATTATTTGTAACATCTGAAAAAATCCACCATTTGCTCGGTGTTACAGGCCTCAGAGTAATCACGAGGATGATGGGGCTTATTCTCGGTGCAATAGCGGTCCAATTCATAACAACAGGCCTCTGGAACATCTATCTATCACTCAGCGCGGGTGGTGTGTGACGGCGAATATGTTAGGCCATAAGAGAATTGTGGATAGAGCCATCACTTGAAGAATTAGTGCATAAGGATAAGGTATATTTGACCGATCGAAAGCCACCTATGATGGGAACTTAGGCACTTGTGATGATAGTTAATTATTTATCTGGAATCGTGGTGTTATGACTTGATAGCTTAATAATTTCATGGAGTTTTTTTTAGATGAAGGAACAGACCGAAGTTAGGACATTGAAAGAGGGTCGTTATGCGATGATTGATGATGCGCCATGTATAATAAAGAGCATCTCTCACTCAAAACCAGGCAAACATGGTTCGGCAAAAGCTCGTATAGAAGCCGTAGGAATCTTCGACAACCAGAAGCGCTCCCTCATATCACCTGTCACAGCCAAGATCTACGTACCACTGGTTGAACGTAGAAACGGACAAGTTTTATCCATTGCAAATGGCGTGGCACAAATCATGGACCTTGTAGACTACTCCAATTTTGAGATGAAGATTCCTGACAACCTGATCGATAAGATAGAGGAAGGAAAAGAGGTTAACTACCTGAAGTCGATGGGCATGACCAAGTTTGACATACGAGTATAAAAGAAACAGTGACATAAGACCCGAGACTCATGCTCTTCGCAGATGCGGACTCTGCCTACAATGACGCCGATTATGTGATCTTTGGCGCACCGTTCGACGGCACATCAAGCTTTCGAAGCGGAAGCGCCAGCGCCCCGCAAGCTATAAGAAACGAGTCCTACAACTTCGAGACCTACAATCCCAACCTCGATGTAGATCTCACAGAGTTGAAGATCCATGATGCAGGAGACATAGAAGCTGGAGAGAAAATCTCCACCACGCTCTCAAGAGTCGCCTCTGCCACACGAAACTACGTGACAAGAAACAAAACACCCATCATGCTCGGCGGCGAGCACTCACTCACAATAGCTGCGGCACGAGAATGCACACCCGAATGGATCATAATACTGGACGCACACCTCGACCTACGCGACGAATACGAAGGCGAGAAACACTCACACGCATGCACAACCCGCCGCCTATACGAAGAAGTAACCAAAAACATCATAGAGATCGGAATCAGAAGCGGAACACGAGAAGAATACACATTTGTAAAAAGAAACAAGATCCACTGCTACAACGCAGATCAAATATTCAAAAACGGAATCAAAAGCGTGCTCAACAAAATAAAAGAGCATATCGGCGATGAGACGATCTACCTATCACTGGACATTGACGCAATCGACCCATGCTATGCACCCGGCGTCGGAACACCAGAACCATTCGGAATGACACCAAGAGACACCCGCGAAATAATCTGGACACTCGCCCCCACATGCGTCGGGTTCGACGTGGTGGAGATCGTGCCAGACCTCGACATCAACACTGCATCCCTCGGAGCAAAACTGACACGCGAATTCATAGCCGCAAAAAGAAAGCACCAACAAACATAATTATTTGAACAATCAGTTCATCCAGTATCATAACAGAAACCCGGCAATTTTATATGCTTAAATGCCTGAATTTTCTGAGTTTATAGATTTTTTGGGGTTTTTCGTTGTTTGATACAAATGGTGGTTTTTTTATCGTGTGTGTTTTGTGAGTCTCTGGGTCGAGTATTTGGAGGGTGTTTTTCTCGCTGCTCACAACGATTGCAGTTTTTGCATCTTTTACTGCTGCTACTTTTTTTATGTTTTCCATATCTCTTTTGCTGATGGTTTTTTTTGTGCCGTCTCGCAGGTTTATGGTTGTGACAGTTTTGCCTGTTTTTATGATCTGGAGGGTGTTCTTTTGCTCTTTTATTATGTCTCCTTTTTTTAATTCTGGTATTCGGAGTGCATAGGTTGTGCGGTAGATCTCTTTTCCGTCTTTTCTACCGACGAGTTTTGGTGATCGGGTGAGTGTTGTTCCGTCTTCTGCTGTTATTTTCTGGGTGATCTGTCTGGCTGCGTGGTTTGAGCCTATGTAGAAGTCTGTTCCTCTTTTGCGTTTTATTGTCTTGGTGATGAAGGCGGTGCTATCTCCCTTTTCGTGGATTTTTTCTATGAGTTTATCTATTTTTTCAGTGTATTCTTCGATTTCTTCATCTGTTGGGATGTGGTTCTCTCCTCGCAGTTGTATTATTGCTTCGTAGTATCCTCCTGCAAGTCTGCTGCAGATGTTGCAGGTTTCACGCTGGATGCGTAGAACGAGTTCGTCGTTGTAAGTGATCTGGTTGTTGTATACGGTTGCGTCTGCGTGGATCTGCACGGTGCAGGTGGTGTTGCCAAGATTTTCAATTTTAAGTGTTACTTTAGGGTCTTCAGCGTCTTCGTGTATTTTGATATTTTTTTCTGCTATGTTGATAATTATTTTGTTTAGATCTGTTTCTTTCTCGGGGTTGATCCATTTTTTTCCTGTGCGGTACGCCGTGCAAGCGGGGCAGACGTTGATTTTTATTGTTCTTGGGTGCTCTATGAGCGTGAGCGTTTCAGCGTAGCATTTTTCGCAGAGGCTTTGATGGAGTTCTTTGGCAGGTCTGCCGCATCTGGGACAGGAGAATTCGCGGTTCATCTGCATTCGCCCATTTACGCCCTCTTCACACTCTAATCTTCATCCCGTCGTATCCGAGTGGCCATCCCTCCTCGGATTCGTTCTGTAGCGAGTGGAGCTTGTCCAGGGTGTATTCGTCGTGGCGTTGGGTGCTGTTGTACAGGCTTGCCTTGTTGTGTGGTGGGTAGAGATGGCTTATGTGTGTGAATATCACGCTCTTTGCATCTGTTCTCCGTGTCATTTCAAGCGCTTCTTCTGCATTCATGTGCTTTATGAGTCTGATCTCTGGTGGTGCGATGGCATCTGCAATCAAGAGGTCTGCACCCATCATTACATCAATACTCTCAACTGGGATATCGAGTCGAGTGTCACCTGTGATAGCTACTTTTTTGCCGTTTTTCTCTATCACCATGCCTGCACAGTCCTTGAGCCGTGGATGTGAAACCTCAAATAGTGTGAAGGTTGCACCGATTAATTCGAATGGCTCGTGAAATCTGACGTCGCATCGTTTCGGCTGTAGGAAGTGGAGATAGCTCAAGATGTAGTCAAGCGTCGTTGTGACGCCGTATACCGGGACGTGTTTCTGTATCCTGTGAAATTCCACAAAACCTGCGTAATGATCGTAGTGGCTATGTGTCCAGATGCACCCATCAACGTGCGTAATTCCCTCACGGATCAACTGGTATCTGAGATCTGGTCCTGTGTCAACGAGGATTCTGCCCCTGTTCGTCTCAACCAGCACCGCGGACCTGAGTCTCTTGCTATGACCGCCGTTCAACGCATCCTGGCAGGTGGGACAGCTGCAATCTATCTTGGGCGTGCCTGTTGCATCCCCTGTGCCAAGCAATGTGATCTTCATGCAATTAATTCTGTTTTCTTAAGATTTATTCGCTTATCGAACGATTTTATAGACTTTAATAGGTCTTGCTGTGTGAGTGTGGTTCGTTCTGTCAGTAAAGCACTTAAAACCGCGTCTCTTAACACCACGCGAAGATCAGATCCAGAATAATCTTCGGTCAACTCTGCAAGCTCCTCGGTATCGATCTCACCCTCAATATTCCTGAGTAAAATATCAAATATTTCTCTTCGCATCTTTAAATCAGGAAGATTAAAGTCCACTATCTCATCAAATCTACGCCAAACCGCATGATCAAGTAATTGCGGATGATTAGTAGCTGTTATCAAGAGAACACCGTCTTTCACAAGACTTATCTCATCAATAGCCTTCAAAAGCGTGTTCACAGCCCTTTTAAGAGCCGCACTCTCGTCGGAAGAACGATTCTTAGCCACAAAATCAAACTCATCAACAAAAAGAATACACGGAGACAATTTTTTTGAAAGATAAAACGTGCGATCAATATTCTTCGCAGTCTCGCCGAGATACTGGTCTGTAATCATGGAGAGCCGCACCTCTATAAACGGCAGATGAAGCTTGCGTGAAATCGCTCGTGCCATACTGGTCTTGCCAGTGCCAGGAGGACCTACAAAGAGCAGCTTTCCAATATCAGTGAGCCCAATCCCCCTCAAATACTCACGATACTGAATAGCACGTCCAATCTTCGAGACCTCATCCACCTGGTCCCCGGTCAACACAAGATCGTCAAGACTCTGCTCGATTTCGTCAGGTGCAGATATGTAAACAAGCTTCAACATATCCTCACTACCCTTCTCACCAGCCACATCTGCAAGCAGAGAGTCAATCCACGCACGACTCGCCTCCTTTGGCCTATCAGCCCGCTTCGCACCCTCATAACTCGCATTCAACAAACCCATCTTCTCAAAATAAGAAGAGAGCACAGGATTCTTACCAACCAACTCCCTGGCACCAGACCGCTTCACAAACCACCTGCACGCAAGATCAAAGACCGTCAACGTTATCTGCGAACCAAACTCTTCAAACCCAACAAAAGGAAGACCTGCTAACAACTCCCGCACACCATCAACACCATAAATCTGCTTCACATCGCTCTCAGTCACATACACTGGACGCGGAACCGTTTTATCCAACGCACTCCAATAATGCGCCCGTATATGGTGAGGCATATCATCCACATCAAAAGCCAGATCCTTATTATACAACTCAGCGGTCAACACCAGTTCTATCAGGGCAAGCATCACATCCATAATACACCAAACCTAAAAGAACTACTCTTAAACAAAACACATAAGATATACTTTTCGCATTAACAACCCGAGAGGGACAAAATTGAACTCATAGCTTCCAGAATTAAATTTTTTATCACTGGCCTTTCACAGATCAACAAACTTATGCAGGGTTGATATGATGCCAGAATGAGAACTAACACGACGCCGAGAAACGACCTTTGCCAGATCGGCAGACTGTATCGATTGTTGACTTTCACATGGTGATAAAGAAGATCTTGGTAGAAATTTCCAATGGTAAAGGTTGTCTTTAAGCACGGAAAACGTGGATGCACCTTTCTTCGGAGGGGTGTGAAGTGAATAGGGCTTTAGTTATTCCATGATCAGGTCATTGAAGCTCTTTTGTGCTCTGTTCCAGTATTCTTCAACTGCTTTATCGCCTTCTTTCCTGAGCTTTTCTGCCCAGTTTTCAAGATCTCCTACATTGTGGTCTGTTATGTAGGTCTTTATCGCATCTTTTGACAGTTTTGTTTCAGGTGGCATGGGCGTGGCTTTTGTTTTTTCATTGAACTTGATTATCTTTTGCAGGAGTTTTCTGTGGTGCTCGTAAATGTTCACATTTGCACTAAATACATCATTGTATACTTTTTCTATGTTTTTTTCGTACCATTTTGAATAGTCTGTGTGGAACTTGCCTGGTACTACGCCTGGGACGATGATTGCGCCTGGTACACGATATCTGATGGGGGCGATGCATCCATTACCTGTTCCAAGTGGGGTGTAGTAAGCGAAGTCGCAGAATTTAGCCCCGTTTTTTCCAGCCCTGTGTTTTGCATCCATCTCTTTGCATGCAGCACGTATTCCCTTGTTTAATTGTTTTGCAAACTCTGTAGTTCCATATGTGAGGTCTTCTATCAGTTTCAGGCAAAACTGTGTATTTTTCTTCGAATCGTCGAGTGTGTATGTCTGCGGGTCAAAGTTCACCGCCGTATTTATTCCAATCTCTTCTTCGCTCAACATGCCTCTGTGAACCCATTCGAAAACTGTTGCAGTCATGTTGCCGAGTTCTATCCCGTCAATGCCATAGACATCTGCTTTTTTCATCACTTTTCGTATATCTTCGAGTGTGAAGATGCCAGAATTTGGTCCAAGTGCATTGGATGGTTCATAGTCCAGCTTAGAGTCATTATTGACCTTTTTACATGGCGTAGGACAACTGGGTTCTCCACAGGTTCTATGAACGACGTTCTCGGCAAACGGCTTCAAAAGATTATCTATCAGGAATCCGTAGAGGCGTTCTCGATCTTCAGACGGTATATGGTAATTGAAATTGAACATTGGAAGATCTGCAGTACTGTTTTCATAATTCGCGAGGAGCGTTCCCAACTTGTACTTCTTTGTTGCATCCTTTGCAACATTAACCATACCATCATCAAAGAGCTTCTGGAAGATCTCATTTGTCACACTTTTATCAGTCAGATCAATCGGGAACTTACGCTCATAATTCCCACCATAAACGATGCCAACAATCTTGAACGTTTGAGCGAGCAGAGATCCCATGCCGCCACGGCCCGCAAGGCCATCAGCATTGGACAAAAATTTACCTCTCCGTATCAGGGTTGTGAGAATGGCGCCCATATTTGTCGTGAGCGCCGCAGGCCCAACAGCAAGTATTCTCATCGGCAGGTGATCATCACCAACCGTGAATTCAGCCCCACAACGTTCGAGCAGATGGGACTGTAAGCTAAATGCCCCTTCATCGTAATAAATATCCATCAACTCATTCTCAGAAATCTCATAAAACTCCACATTCAAGCTGCCATCAATATTCTTTATAATAGGGACAACAAAACCATCCATATCAGATTTTCGCCTGATTACCAGGAAATCCACGCCCGTTTTCGACAGGAAATACCCAGCACCACCTATGGCACTGACATGAAACGCCTCTGTCAACGGAGAGACCCCTGCAACCGTTAACCTGTTCACACCAGGAAGTCTGCTGCCAGCAAACGGACCCGCTCCGATCAGCATACAATCGGGACACAGCGGATCTATCACCTTCACGGCATAATCTGCAACACCTATAACCCCATCATCATCAACAGTACGCACTTCGAATTTCTTCTCGCTCACATCAAGCTCAAGCAACTTCTTCTCCATAAGCTATAACCACCAGTACGATGAACTATAATGGACCTAATACCTTTATATGTTTTCGTATATGCTCGGCGAGTACACCTGCACAGGGCAGAGAGGGGAAACTGATTAATAACGACACGAATTGATAGACCCCAGTATGACAGATGATCTGCTCGATGACCTGAAGTTCACAGATGGACTTATAGTTGCGATTGTTCAGGACTTCCACACAAACGAAGTACTGATGTGTGCATACATGAACTGTGAAGCTGACAACGACGCTATTCTACTCAGGGTCGAGCAGGTGGGCGGCGCATGCCACACAGGATACAGATCATGCTTCTACCGCAGATCTGACGGCAGGATTGTGGGAGAAAAAGTCTTCCACCCAGAAGAAGTCTACTAAACTACCCTACCCTATATACGCCCACCGGCATAATTCATTTGAGGTGGTCTCTTGCAAGATCCCGGTACTCTACGGCGTTCTTAACTATGCCTCTAACCTCTTCATCGCTCAGATCCCTAACAACTCTCCCCGGGATTCCAACGACCAGAGACCCTGGTGGAATTGTTGTGTTTTCTCGCACCACCCCACCAGCACCCACGATCGAGTTCTCTCCAATCACGGCACCGCTCAACAGAACAGCACCCATACCAATGATCACATTGTCTCTAACCGTGCACCCATGAACAATCGCACCATGACCGATACTCACGTTAGAACCGATCACAACACCATGCCCTGCTTCGACATGCACAACAGCGTTGTCCTGCACATTACTGTTCCTGCCAATACGAATACTGTTCAGATCGCCACGGACAACAGCACCATACCACACACTCACACCACTCCCAAGCACCACATCGCCCACAACAACCGCATTCTCGGCAACAAACAGGGCATCATCAATCCTCGCATCCACATTCAATCCACACATAGGAACACATCTCAACGCATATCCAGATAAAACCATTCTCATTTTCATCGTTTCGGAAGAAGATAGATAAGGGGAAATGGATTTATCACTTGAAGATCCTGTCTCAACTGATGGATATTCTGAAGATCATACATGATTGTGCCACGTCCAACCACGCTCGCATTGGAATCGGTGTTGGAAGTAAGAACCCGGGCGAGGTTGTGAAAGGTGCAGAGAAGGCTTCCGAGTTTGCCGATGTGGTGCTGGTTGGAAGAGAAGAAGACCTTAGAGGATTCAACCTTGAAGTTGCTTATAGTGAAGATCCACCGAGGACGCTTGTTGAACTCCTCGCTTCTGGTGAGATCGATGGTGCTGTCCGCGGCAGTCTCGGGTCAAAGACAACACTTGGGGTGTTGAAGGAGCGCTTCGGATTGGAACGACTCTACCGTGTCTCGCTTTTAACCTCCTCTGACGGAGCACCTTTCTTCTTTGCACCAGTGGGGATTGACGAAGGAGAGACGATTGCAGATAGGCTCGTGCTTGCCGAAAAGGGGTGTGGATTCATCAAGCGCCTTGGGATCACGCCCAGAGTGGGTGTTCTCTCAGGCGGTCGTTTTGACGATATCGGTCGAAGCCATGCGGTGGATCAGAGCCTTGCAGAGGGCGAGTTCATCGCAGCATCGTTACAACGAGCAGGTGTGGACGCCACGCACTGCACTGTGCTCGTGGAAGACGCTGTTCGAAATGCGAACTTCATCATTGCACCCAGTGGGATCACTGGCAACCTGATGTATCGAGCGCTCGTCCTGATCGGTGGTGGTGACGGTTTTGGCGCACCAGTTCTTATGAACCACGTATTTGTGGACACCTCTCGCGCCAAGGGCGATTACTCCAAGCCCATCATGCTGGCTTCTGCCCTCACAAAGTAAAACCAATGGATAAAGCAGGATATGCTTGAAGCGATTGAGCTTACATATTCTGTTGGATGTGCTCCGAACAAATCCCATTCTATGCTTTAACATAGAGTAGTCTCTCTTACAGGATAGAGAGGAGAGGTGCGCCGCTGCAATTTGACTAAAAAATTGTTTGGTTGATTTGTCATGTTTAGTAGGTTTGGGTATAGAAAAGTTTTTTCAGTGTGTTCTATAAATTAGTCCTCTGAGGAGTGCAATAGTTTTGATCTTGTCAACCACCTCTATGTGCTTCAAAAAAATACCTATTATTAGAGATTTTGCGTTTTTACCTATTTTTATGATCTCATTGTGTTCATGGACTATAATTATTGTGTGATTTGCTTTTGCAAGCTCTTCTGCGATATTTTTAAACATATTCAATCCGTTTAGGAGTCCGATATCTTCTGTTTTACTGACCTTCAAATAAAGTGGAGATTTTAAAAGATTCGTAATCTTCAGCATAAGTTTTACAAAATCAAGGTCCTCGATATGGATCCTTGTCTCGTTCTTGGAAAGCTCAAAACCAATCTTTTTGGACCCATCGATTTTCAGATCTGCTGTTACTGATCCGCTATTTATTGTCTTTAAAAAATCAAGGGGGGATAGATTATTCAACTCTGCTCCTTTATAGACCCTCAACAGGTTCTTGGTTTCTGTCAGAGACTTTTCCTCTTTTTCTTTCAGTATTCTGAGTAATGAGACTGAATACTGATAGGTATCTACTTCTCCTCTTCGTTGAGTGGTGTGAAATCGACTCGAATCGCACCATCAAGCGTCAGCTTATCGAAGCTCAGCTTAACCTCCATGTGCTTTCCCTCGACCAAGCCGATCATATCTTTGATGCCTGGGATTTCGAGTGCATCCTTCGCTTCTTTTATCAGGTCAATTGCCTCCTCGAATTTTTCCTTATCAAGCTCTGGAAGCTCGACCTTACCCGCAAGCCCTTTCATAATATCAAGGCTCGTATCAATCTTCTTACCCAGCTCTTTTCCAATCTCAAGTTCAGTCATAACTTATACCTCTCGCCCAGAGGGCATATATTAATACTCGGTCTACACGATAAATCTTTGCAATAGTGTTCCCCAAAATACAAAAACAGTATCAAAGTAAATTCACACATTTTCATGGCGTAAGAGCCTGCCACCCCTAAATCCCCCCTCTCACCAATATTTTTTTCAATCTGGTATCAGTTAAACAACTTGATTTTTATCCAAACACCCACAGTTCGCTGCAGTTTCCTGATTATCGTTTTATCATTCCTATTTCGGTGAGTCGTGTTGGTAGGTAGGTGTCTGTTACGTAGTTCAGTCCTTTTCCTGCGAATGCTTGTTGTTCTGCTTTTTTTCCGAGTTCGAGTTGTAGTTTTATTTGTTCGTCCCAGTAGGGTGTGTTGAATCGTGGGTCTGTTAGTTCGTTGTGTAGTGCTTTTATGTCTTGGTTTGTGAGTTTGTCTGTTGAGAGGTTGTATTCGATTATGTCTGTTGGTTGTACTCCGAGGAATTGTGCCTGGGGTGTTGCCATTTGTTCGCTTAGGTGTGCGGTTTTGATTGCGCCGTAGGCTACGCTTGCGTATATGCGGTAGCTCCATGGGTCGCTGTCTGTAAATACTGCGACTGGTATTTGTAGTTCTGTGTTTAGTCGTTTGATGAGTCTCCGAGTGCTTCGTGCTGGTTGTCCTTTGAGGTGTATTAGTAGTGCGTTGTATTTCTCGTCGAAGCCGTTTTCGATTAATCGGTCTTGCATTCCGCCTGTTTCGATTGCGATTATGAGTTGTGCGTCGTGTTCGAGGAATTCGATCTTTTCGACGTTGTAGGGTATCTGGTATCCTGCTTCGCCCACGTCTTCTTGGCAGTGCATGGTGCGTTCTCCTCGTTTCGTGGTCTCTTTGATTCGCAGTGGTCCGAATATGGTTGCTCCGTTCTCTTCTGGTCGTACGTGAAAGTCTTCTCGTTGTAAGCCTGTTATTATTTCAAGGTCTTCTATCAGTCTGTCGCTTTCTGGTTGTTCGTTGAATTTGGCGTGGTTCCAGTTTTCTGATATGTAGTAGATTTCTCTCAGTGTTGAGCTTTTGTTCTGTTGCAGGTGGTCGTTTATGAGTAGGTCGCAGAGGTGTGTTGTTTTCAGTAGTTGGTATGCGCCTTTTGTTGTTTTGGCGCTTCTGGTGCTTTCACTGTCTCCGTAGACCCAGACCTCGCCTTCGGTTATTTCGATGTTCTTCTTTGTGCGGGTTGGAAGTCGCATGTTTGGTATGGTGCCGTCTTCGAGTTGTTCGTAGATTGTTTGGATCACTTGTTTGAGGCTTGCTCTTGATTGTGGGTCTTTCTCTTGCATCGGTTTATTCTCCTGTTTATGCTCCTCTTTGGTTTATGGCTTTTGCGCCTGTTACAAGTTCTTTTTCTATCCCATCTATTATTGGTGGTGGGAGTTTCTGCAGTTCGTCGGGTTTGGTTTGCAGGTCGTAGAGTATGGCTTTCTTTTCTTGTGGTCTCAGGGTGATCTTCCACTGGTAATTGTATTCGCTTGCTATGGGTGTGGTTTTTGGTGTTGGGCTTGGGTTGTATATTGGGTGCTCATGTGTTTCGTGCAGTGTGAATCGTTGTGTAGTCTCTGTGTTGTTCTGCACCTGTATTATTACCTGGTGTACCTTTTCGTTCTCATGTATCTCTCTTTTCACGAGGACGTTTCCCATTATTTTGGCTATTATTGGGTTTATGTCTGGTGTGGGCCGTTCGAGTATCTGGGCTGTTTTTGTTGCGAGCTGGGGGAGTATTTTCTTGATTATCACTTCTTTTTCTCGTCGTTTGGTGAGCGTTTTCTCTTTGCTCAGGTAGGCTGATACTCTGCGTGCCAGTTCTTTTAATGCCAGACCGATCTCGTTCATGATTTCTGGAACGTCTGCGATCGCTTCTTTTGATTCTGAGGTGAATGGTGTGTGAGTGGAAGCGATGTGGACGAGTATCACGAGGGGCCCTGTTGGCAGGCTTCCCTGTGCTTGATCGATTCCGTACTGTCTCCATTTGATCTTTTCGATGGTATGGGTGATGGCACATGCTCCCTGCTGGTATAGGAGAGGTACCCTGTTTGCAAATCGTAGAATCTTTGCTCGTTCATCCTTTCGAAGGCTTCCGCCGTATGCGATGCCTGCTTCGATTATGAAAGGGTGTCCGCTGTGGACCGAGGGTGTGCGTGTGGTGGTTGTGATATAGTCTGCTGTGTGTTCTTTCCTGAGCCCTCTGTAGATCAGTTCTTCACCGATGGGTGAGAGGCAGTCGGTTGAGGGTGCCATTATCTTCACTTTCTTGAAGGCTTTGATGAGTTTCTTTGCGTCATCCACTCCGAGTGTGCGCGGATCAGTGTTCGGATCAATTTCTGCTGTCTTACAGATCTCTTCTGCTGTGTGT
The DNA here is from genome assembly GCA_002254825.2 of Methanosarcinales archaeon ex4572_44. Taxonomy (GTDB): domain Archaea; phylum Halobacteriota; class Methanosarcinia; order Methanosarcinales; family EX4572-44; genus EX4572-44. Next base: position 24,604 of record NJEL02000046.1, read on the forward strand.
AGACCTATCTTGGAAAAAGAGTATCGTAGGAAGGGTGCGAGTCGCTTTCGTTCTGTGTAGCGCAATATTTTCATGAGTGTTCCGAGTTCGATTCCGTGCGGGTGTGGCAACACCTCGCGTGCCGCAACTGGCATCTCTTCGCTTGCACGTTCAAAGAGCATCTCGTTACCATCTGGCTCAACGAGTGTGATACGTGCGTGCGGATTCACAATCGCAGTCTCTTTTAGGTATTCGTACACGGATTGACGCCGCCCCCTGACATAACTTGCTTCCATCTCAAGCTCGACGCGGGTGCCGTGCAGTCGGTCCCACTCGATTTCCTCGTCCTTCAGTATCTCTGGTTCGTTCGTCTTTGTGTTGATGACAAGTTCAAAATAATGTGCAGGATGGTCTTTCCCGATCTTTGAGATTATGCGAACAGGCCTGCCAGAGGTGAGTTGCGAGTGCAGAACTGCTGCTGAAATACCGATACCCTGTTGACCCCGACTTTGTTTCACGGCGTGGAAACGTGAACCATACAATAGTTTTGCAAAGACGCACGGGATCTGACGCCTAACAATGCCAGGGCCGTTATCTTCAACGATCAGCGTGATAACATCTCTACCAGTCTGCTCTACGAAGATCAGGATGTCAGGGAGTATCTCTGCTTCCTCGCAGGCGTCAAGGGCATTGTCCACAGCCTCTTTCACAGTTGTTATGAGAGAGCGTGGCTGTGAATCGAAGCCGAGTATCTGTCTGTTCTTCTCAAAGAACTCTGCAATACTGATAGATTCCTGTCTCTTCGCAAGCTTCCAAGCCAAAGGATCTTCCATTAAAACATACTCCTAAGTTATAATTCTGCACCAAATATTATTAAAATTTCCTCTCCTTCTTCCAGTCTCACTATCACCATTAAACTCATCTCACGCCGAGGCTCCAGATATGACTTTCGCTTCCAATGGGTTGTAAAATTAGCGGGCGTTACCCAAAACTCTGATTTCTTCATACGTTAAAATCCAAAGCTTCAGACATAACAGATGATGGGTGCACACCTTTTTTAAGCAATGAAACACAACTCGTAAAGAGTTGTAGAAAAGGTTTTGGAGGCTGGAAATGAGCGATTATACTGCGATATTGTATGTTGGTGAAACATTAGTCAGATTGTTGTGGGATAATATAAAAAATGATTCTGAACTCAGCATAATCGAATCCGAGGACCAAATAACGTTATCTTCACCAGAAGATATAGGGGCTGGCAAGAAATTATCTTTATTTCTGTATCAGATTACTGAAAATGATTATCTGAAGAATCAGGAGATGCAAAATGTTAATTCAACAAAATTTGAACATCCTCCGTTGGCTCTGAGTCTTTTCTATCTTATCACTGCCCATACACAGAATACTGGTAGTGACCACCTTCTGCTTGGAAAAGTGATGCAGGTATTCCATGATAACGCGATACTGCGAGGTTCTGCGAGACCACACGGGTGACTGAACTGGAACTTGAGAAATACCAGATTGGGGTTGAGAGATGATGGCACAAATGGATAGAACCTTTCTTGAGCACCACAGTACAAAACTTTCGCTTGCAGTCTTTATTCTGGATGACTACACCGGGAAAAATGCAATCGGTAGAGTGAACGTGTCTCTGAAAGGACAAGAAGAGAAACCAGTGAAACCAGTAAAAAACCCGAGCTCATATTACCTCTTCTTGAACCTTCCAAACAATACGTATACCGTCCATGTGCATTCTGACAACTACTTTGATAAAGATTCCGATATTATAAATCTGGCTGAACTTGACCCCAAAAATCCCGTAGTAAATATAACTGTGAAACCAACGCCTTCCTATCCGTTTCCACATGGAACCACGCTGATAAGAGGAATGGTGTGCGACTTAACAGGAAACGCTGTGCCCGATGCCAGAATAGATGTCAGAGAAAAGGGTGTTTGGAACAGAACAAACGAGAAGGGAGAATTCGCACTCTATTTTGGATCTTTGACAGAGGACGAAATTATAAAAGAAGATGGTAAAAGATTCGTTAAGGGAAATGGTGGAAAAATAATTCGGTTGGAGGTCAAATATAAGGATGTAGCCATAATGAGGGGTCTGGAGATTGAAGAGGGGAAGACAACTTCAGTGAGGATTGAAGGATAATTTTTATATACAGAAACAACAACCTCACTATATGTCTGATGATTATAGGTCTATAAGGAGGGATTAGATGCCAGAATATTTGTCACCTGGAGTATATGTAGAAGAGATAGAGATTGGAGCAAAGCCGATCGAGGGCGTGAGTACAAGCACTGTTGGATTTATTGGAATGGCAGAGAAGGGAGACCCAAATAAAGCTATTCTGATCACGAATTGGGGGCAGTTTGTGGAAAAATTCGGTAGGTACACCGATGGAGCGCCCCACTTAGCACCTGCAGTCTATGGCTTTTTTGCCAATGGAGGAAGCCGCTGTTACGTGATAAGAGTTCCAGACGATGCTGAAGACGGTGATTATGTAGGCACGGATGAAGGACCAGGTAAGAGGACAGGTCTTCAGATCTTTAACGAGATCGATGAGATCAACATCGTGTGCATCCCAGGTGTCACCTCCCAAACAGTTCAAAGTGCCACGATCACCCACTGTGAAGGGATGAAGGACCGCTTCTGTATCCTTGACCCAGAAGAAGAAGCTGACATGCCCGCTGTCCAGGCACAGATGAATAATGTAATTTCTGCGAAAGGATACGCTGCTCTATATTATCCCTGGATCAAAGTCGGTGTAGAAACTGAAGAGAATGACAAGATAAAGATCACTCAGAAATTTGTTGCCCCTAGCGGATACCTTGCAGGAATCTATGCTCGCAGCGACACAGAGCGAGGGGTACACAAGGCTCCAGCAAACGAGATCATCCGTGGCGCATTGGATATCAAATTGCCAATCACCAAAGGAGAACAGGACATCCTGAACCCAAAAGGGATCAACTGCATCCGCGCTTTCCCTGGTCGAGGAATCCGTGTTTGGGGTGCAAGAACAACAGCTACAACCAGTGACCCACTCTGGAAATACATCAATGTGAGAAGGCTTTTCCTCTTCATCGAAGAATCTATCGAGGAAGGCACCCAATGGGTAGTTTTTGAGCCAAACAATGAGAAGCTCTGGGCGAGGGTGAGACAGACCATCACACAGTTCTTAACAAGGGTGTGGAAAGACGGAGCCCTAATGGGAACCACACCCGAAGAAGCGTTCTTTGTCAAGTGTGACAGAACAACGATGACGCAGGATGACATTGACAACGGCAGACTCATTGTGTTGATAGGCGTTGCACCTGTAAAGCCAGCAGAATTTGTTATCTTCAGAATTGCTCAATGGGCTGGTGGCTCTGAGGTGTCTGAATAAAGGAGGTAGATAAAAATGGTAGGCGAAAGAAAAGATCCGTACAGAAACTTTAAGTTTCTGCTTGAAGCAGATGGAATCGTTCAAGCTGGCTTCAGTGAAATCACAATTCCTGACACAACCAGTGATGTTGTTGAATACCGAGAGGGAAACGAACGAAACACAGTAAGAAAACTTCCAGGACTTACCAAGTATGGAAACATAACCCTGAAATGGGGAATCACCGATTCCATGGAACTCTATGAAAAGTGGCGCAAACCAGTAGAAGACGGCAAGGTAAAAGAAGCAAGAAAAAATGTTGCTATCATCTTGATGGATGAAGAGGGGAACGCTGCGGCACGATGGGAATTTGAAGAGGCATGGCCCAGTAAATACGATGCACCAGACCTGAACGCCAAGGGAACCGACGTTGCTATTGAAACCCTGGAAATAGCGCACGAAGGAATGAAACGAGTGAAGCCGTGAGGAGTCCTCAAAAAATGTTCCAGACCGAATACGAGTTTACGCTTCCAAAAGGATATGTGGATGAAGAAGGTACCCTCCACAAAAAAGGGACTATGCGACTTGCAACAGCCGCAGATGAGATACTACCACTCAAGGACCCGAGAGTCCAGCAAAACCCTGCATACCTCACCGTAATCCTTCTATCCAGAGTGGTAACCAAGATTGGCAGCATCCCTGCCGTAAATCCGAGAGTCATAGAGGAACTGTTTGCCTCTGACTTAGGGTATTTGCAGGAATGAACATGGATCACAGAGAACGAAGAAGATGGTGCGAGGAGGTCTCAAAGATAAATAAAAAGTTGAATGAGTCTGTGAAGGAGTGAAAAATATTATATTTGAATTGTTTAGGAGAATTGGAGTCATCACTTGCAGAATTTGTTTTTAATTTGAGTTAGATAATTTAGAATATTTCGAGAGGTAGGTTCGAGATAAATTAGCTCAAATTAAGACTAAGTCTAAGCATGGAGAAAGAGAAATGCCCATAGCTGAGAGAAATGATCCATATCAAAGCTTCAGGTTCTTGGTGGAAATCCATGGGTTAATCGTTGGCGGTTTTTCAGAAGTTTCAGGACTCCAAGCAGAGACCGAGACAGAAGAAATACGAGAAGGTGGCGTCAACGATCATGTCCATAAACTACCCAAGATAACAAAATATCCAAACATCACGCTAAAAAGGGGCATAACAGATTCTGACATTCTCTGGAGATGGCACCGGGATATGAGTGAGACAATGCGCCCAGATAAGTTCATCATATTGAGAGGTTTATCAAAACATGGTTCCATAGCAATTTCCGATCTGAATTTTTCTGGATGGATAAATAACAAACACAAAGTATTTAGACGGCGTAAAACCCTATTTCCAACTTTAATTTTTCGCATAAGGAAACATTTTTCGATGTCACAACAATTTTTACCAAAAAATGCTACCGCCCTCATGGAAAACAGAGTGCGTTATTCTGGGAAGCATTCTCTCTCTAAGATACACTTGCGTTTAGACGTGCTCACAATTTTTAAAGATTGGGCGAAAAAGGATGAGGTATCATCTAAAAGTCGGCGGATAGGCTTGTCAAGATTTTACTCCCTCTGCATCCATCCAGGCTCCTACTTCCCTGAATACAAATCGCACTTGGAATTTACGGTCAATCCGATATTTTCTGAAACTTCAAATATCTTGGCTGATGCGAAGCATGGAAAGCCAGGGAGTTCTCCTTCTGGGATTGCTCCGCCATTCCCAAAGC
>NJEL02000047.1 GCA_002254825.2 Methanosarcinales archaeon ex4572_44
TCCGAGTTCTCTTGCGGCGCTTTCTAGCTCTTTCAGTGATGGTTGTCTAACGGAGTATTTTTTCGGTACTGTGCGACCTTCTCTTCGCGATTTGGTGGCGTCGAGGTAGCTGGGCCAGATCACGAACTTCTCAGTCCTACGCTGCATAATGGTCTCTTGTTTAGGCGGTTATTGGTTAGAATCTTTACGGGTCATTGTGGGTCAGGAGTTGGTGGATGAAGATTCGAACTTCGTGGTCGCTCTTTGTGAGCAGTTCTTCCTTTGAGAGTATTTGGAATTTCTGTTCTCTGATCGCATCTCTCAGATCTTTTCCGAGACCGCATTTAGATAGTTCTTCTCGCAGGAGCGGTCCCGGTGTCCGATATCTTCGCTCAATCTCTATAACATATCTGCCATTTTTGATATAAATCTGTGAAAGCGTTTTTTTTTCATGGTATTTCGCTTTGAACCTCTCGGCATCGGCTCTTGCCCAGACGGGTGGCCCGATGTGTTTTTTAACCGAGGGAAGTTCTCTATCGAATAGTTCAAAGATTATATAAATGTTTTTTTTTGATACGATACTGCCTGTGTTGATAATTCTGAAGTCGTGCATTTTGAATAGTTTTTTGGTGGATCGTTCCATCTTTTCAAGTTGGGGATAGAGTATGTCATCGACCACGTCTGGCTTCTGGAATTGGACGCCTATCAGCACGCTTCCACGTTTATGGAGCAGTTCTCTTATTTCTCCCAATTCTGGCGGCGTTTGGTGTGCCTTGAAGAAGAACTCAATCTTCGGGTCTTCGAGAAAATTTCGTGCGGAATCGATGAAGCGGCACATGTTATCGAGGCTCAGGGCTGCTGCAACATTGCGCCCAGGGTCTGTCGGATCAACGACCACGAGGGGGTTCTCATGCGCGCGTGCACCATGCCCTTTTATGTCAATCACTTCCCCAGGTTTCCAGTCCACTGCATCTCTAACAAGGTTCATGAAGGATCTAAAGTGTATTATTAGAAGTTCTGCCAAGTAACCTGAAAATCCGTGTATCTTAAGTTCTGAACCATAGATTCCTGCCCTTTTCAAGAATTGTTTTGTAAGGCGCACATCACCTTCAAGTCCACTTATTTCTTCTCTGACAAAACTGTTGTGATGTGGCGTCCTGTCAACGGCGGACTTGATCTTGGACGGATCCCTGATGTTAAAACAGGGCACGACATCCACGCCGTAACCATTGACCACGCCATGGAGATACGGGTGCTCTGCGTACCGTTCTTCTATCCTCTCAGCATCAGAGAGCACAGATCCTGCAATCAGAAGCCCCACTATCTCGAGCCGCTCACGTTCTGTGGACTCTGGAAAGAGTATGAATAGATCGATGTCATGCTCACCCGAAACCCACGTATCCCTCGCTGCAGAACCAACCAGCATCCCACAAACACCGTGCTCATCAGAAAAGCCGTTTATACGCTCCAAGAGCCTGCTCGCAATCCTCTCCATCGCCACACGCTCTTCATCACCTGGCGTTATCTTTGATAGTACCTGGTCCCTTTAAGCGGAATCTCACAGACCGTCTTATAGATCGGACCCTCTGGCGTGAGCGTACTGCTCTTAACAGAGAGCGAATCGACTGTAAACTCTCCAAGCATAGTCTCTGCAAGTTTCGAAACCTCCACCCCCAATTCCATTCTCGTTTCACGACTCACACGCTTCACCCTGGCGATGGTGGCATGAGCTACAAAATCATCATCGGGTGCAAAACCAAAAGACCCCAGGATTCGGTCCACTTCGCTATGGAGCAGATCGAAGCTGCCACTGGCACCAAGCCATATCACCCTGATATAGCTGGGCTTTGGAAAGGCACCAACACCTCCAATTTGTGCCTTAAAAGGCTGGGAGGCCACCCCAGATAACGCGGTGCAAATCTCTTTAACCACACGTTCCTCAACCTCTCCAAGAAACTTCATAGTGACATGCACAAGCTCAGGCTTGACAAGTTTCACACCAGAGCGATCAAAATTGGCTGCAATCTCTGCAATCCTTTCTCTAACCTGATCAGGCAGATCCACAGCAATAAAAATCCTCATAGCCATACATCAATCAAGTATGAGACTTAACCCTTCCCATACCTAACCAAGCGTTGCAGTTAAGTTATAGAATAAGTAACGTGCAGGAAGTGATTGATAGGTTTTTGAAGAACAACACACGTTTTAAAGAGTTGTTCGGATAATTATAGATAAGAAAACTGATAAATGAATTTATTTTTGGACAACGGGTGCATGCGAGATTTATAGAAGTTTTCGAGCACCGTGTTTGGATGGCTAATTTTAGTGTCTCATTACTCAGTCCAGTGCTTGGGAGAGGTCGCTCTTTATGTCATCAATGTCTTCTATTCCAACGCTGATTCTGACCAGTTCGTCTGTGAGTCCGAGGCTTTCTCGCTTTTCTTTTGGGACTGCTGCGTGTGTCATGGAGGCTGGGTGTTGTATGAGGGTTTCGACGCATCCGAGGCTCACTGCAAGGGTGCAGAGCTTGAGGTTTCGCATAAGTGCTTCAGCTTCATCGTAGCTGTGCATCTCAAATGCTATCATGCCGCCGAATCCGCGCATCTGGCTTTTCGCAAGCGCGTGTTGTGGGTGGTCCTTTAGTCCTGGGTAGTAGACTTTCGCTATGCTTGGGTGTTCTTCGAGGAAATCTGCAACTTTTTCAGCGTTTGCGGTGTGGCGATCCATTCGCAGTGTGAGCGTCTTGATGCCGCGGAGGAGGAGCCATGCATTGAAAGGGCTCATCGCAGCGCCGAAGTCTTTGAGCAGTTGGTGGGTGCGTTCTATGAATTCGGCGTCTGAGATGATGACACCTCCGAGGGTGTCGCAGTGCCCGCAGATGTACTTGGTTGCGCTGTGGACGACCACGTCAGAACCAAGCTCGAGTGGATTCTGTAAATAAGGTGTCATGTAGGTATTATCGACCATTGTGGTCGGGTGGTACTGTGAGATCTTCTTTATGTCGACCAGTTTCATCGTTGGATTGGTGGGAGTCTCGCAGAAGATGAGCTTGGTGTTGTCCTGCAGGTTTTCTTCGAGTTCATCGGTCTTTGAAAGATCTATCATCGAGACGTTTATGCCGAGGCGTGGAAAAATCTCGGTGAAGAGATCATAGGTGCTGCCATAGATTGTTCGATCGGAGATTACGTGGTCGCCCGATTTGACGATTGAGAGAACGGCGGCGTTTATAGCTCCCATTCCGCTTGCAAAAGCCTTGGCGCTCTCGCCGCCCTCAAGGACTGCCATCTTCTCTTCAAAGACTTTCTGCGTGGGGTTGCCGACACGGGAGTAGACAAAGCCCTCGCTTTTCCCTTCAAATATATCCTGCATCTCCCGAGCAGTCTCAAAGGCGTATGTCGCAGTCTGGTATATCGGCGGAACAACGCCCCGCGCGGGCGTGTATCGTCCTGCGTGCACCGCTTTTGTTGTGAAGCTTTTCTCTTTCATAAGTAACACATCCTATGATTTTTTATTTATTTTTGATCAATTCGTAGTTATATAATTCTTAAAGGCTTATGAGTGGAATCCAACTCTATCACAGCCCCCAGTACTCTCTCTGCACTCGTTTCACGTCGTTTATCCTTTCTTTAACCACGCTTCGCACGGGTTCAGTTGATCTTTCGTGCCTGTACCCATGAAATCCTCTGACGATCGCGTAGACTGCGTCTGCGAGTGCGTCGAGGTTGTATCCGCCTTCGAGTGATGCCACCACTCGGCCCTCGCAGAGTTTCTCTGAGAGGTCGACCACGATCTCTGAGAGCGCGCCGAAGCCTTCTGTTGTGAGGTTCATGCCTGCGAGTGGGTCTCTCTCTGATGCATCCTGTCCAGCCGATACGAGTATGATTTCGGGTTTGAACTCTTCTGCTATCGGGTTCAGGATTTCTTCGAATACGTCTCTGTAGTCTGTATCGGTGCACCCAGTGGGAAGTGGCACATTAACAGTGTAACCCCTGCCATCACCACTTCCGACCTCGCTGACTTGGCCTGTGCCTGGGTAGTGTGGGTACTGGTGCGTGGAAAAGTAGAGCACACTCGGATCAGAATAGAATGCATCCTGTGTCCCGTTGCCATGGTGCACGTCCCAGTCCACGATAAGCACGCGGGAGAGACCGTGCTGCTTCTGCGCATGTCTCGCTGCTATTGCCACATTATTGAATAGACAGAACCCCATTGCACGATCGGGCGTTGCATGATGCCCGGGTGGGCGCACCGCTCCAAAGACGTTTCTCACATCACCCTCAACAACAGCGTCCACGCCTGCAATCACACCGCCTGCTGCAAGTAGTGCCACAGAGTAGGAATCAGGAGAGACAGGCGTGTCCATATCAAGCGGAACACCCCTCGCACTGTGCTCCTTAACGCGCTCTATGTGCGAAGACGTGTGCACGTACTCTAACTCCGCCTCTGTTGCTTTCCGCGGCGAGACCCTCACAAGATCATCGAGTGATTCGAGCCGCTCCATTATTGCAACAAGCCTCTCAGCACGCTCAGGATGACCAACCGTCCTGTGCAGTTGATAATCTGGATGATACACGATCCCAGTTCTCTCTCTCGACATAAAGCTGAGTATGATCTCAACAGCTATAAAATTATATGCTGATCTCGGGGCTGTCAACTTGTCAAATTTTAAAAATGTCAACCAGTGTAATTGTCCAGCAATTCACTTCTATTAATATATAAATTATTATATTTTTATATGCATGGACAAGATTGGGGCAACTTAGAAGTTTTAAAGAAAGTTTTTTGTGATATGAATATTATGATGCCTTGTTCTAAGACTAATGGGAGGTTGCTGTTTTGGACGATGAAGAGATAATACGGCTGTTGAATCAGGATTTTGTATTAGAGATTGAAGCATCTATGGTCTATGTGAGAAACGCTTTTCTCATGAAAGATTGCGTGCCAAGCAGGTTGACCGAAGCCATTGCCATCGATGAAATGCGTCATATGAACTGGCTTGGAAATCTCATCGTTAAAAAAGGCGGCGTTCCAATAATGGAGCACAAAGATCTTGATTTTGGGAATGAGAGTCTTAAAGGATATCTGCAGAAGCAGTATGACTTGGAAAATGATGCTGTTAAGCAGTATCAAGAGCAAATAGACTTAATTGGTGAAAACGATGCTGAAACTGTTGAAACATTGAAGCACATTCTGGATGAAGAAAGAAGACACCGTAAAGAGTTTCGTATTTTCAGGTATCAATCACTGAAGAGCTACAAAAAGAAAAAAAATAAGACCACAGGTAACGATAGGGGGTGTAACCCTCAGGTAGAGGATGCCGCCCACAAAGTTTGTGTGTGCTCTCCTGTGTCTTAATCCTGTTAAAACTGTTTATTCTGATGAGTTCTGAGGATAGATGCTTGTTTTACAATATTTGAATTGTCAAACGATCTCCAATAGCCTGTTCTGTAGAGAGTATCGTCTGTTTGCAGAATATTTACTTTTATAGGGGTGTTTCAGCCCTCTTGCCAGTGATGTGATTCGTACCTATGTTTTACTTATCGTCACTTCTTGGCACGCTCGAACGTTCGTGTCACCATATCCACCGCGAAGTACTCTTTGCTGATGTGAGTGAGTGGGTGGGCAGCTTCAGGTTTGAGCACACCATCCCACGCACTCTCTTTCACGCCTACGGAAACGACCTCGCCTGTAATCCAGATATGAGCGCCGAGTTCAACCGCTTTTTCGAATCTGCATTCAATCCACCCGATTGCTTCCTTGATTCTCGGTGGTTTCACGACCGCTGTTTCTGCCTCGGTGAGTCCTGCCTTCTCAAGTTCATTGACATCAGGCGGATACTTCTCCTCAAGGATCTTCATCAAATCCCCCATATCTTCTCCAGCCACGTTCACAACAAATTCCCTCGTATCCTGGATATTTCGCCATGTATCATGCTCTGGATGGCACGAAAACCCATACAACGGCGGATCAACACTTATCGGGGTGTTCATGCTGAAAGGAGCAGCATTCGGAACACCGTTCTTCGATACAGTCGTCACAACAACCACAGGTCTCACAAAAAGCTTCGAAAAATCTTCCAGTCTGAGTCTCATACTAAGTCCTATGGGCTCTCAACAATAAGGACTTTTTCCATAACACAAGGTTTTTGCACAGAGCAGAACAGAAACAAAAAAAGATGGGTTAAAGAGTAGTTCTATTCGCCTAAAGTCTCAAAGAGACGCTTTACGAACGTCGTCACATCAACTGATATGTCTGATCGGTCTTGCAGTTCTATTTTTCAGTGGCTGAAGTGGCGCATGCCTGTGAAGATCATCGAGACTCCAAGTCGTTCTGCTTCTGCTATTACTTCGTCGTCACGTATTGAGCCGCCTGGTGATACGATGTATCTTATGCCAGCTTCTGCAGAGTGGGTTATGCTGTCCGGGAACGGGAAGAAGGCATCGGATGCGAGTACTGACTCTGAGAGTATCTGTTTGCCGTACTCATCGAGACTCGTTTTCACGTGGTTTTGTTCGTGCCATGTTTTGATGTTCTCTTCTGCTTTTGTGAGTGCGAGTTTTCTGATTGAGTCCACGCGGTTCGGCTGTCCTGCGCCTGCGCCAAGCAGTGCATAACTTTGTGGTTCATACTCGCATCCTATCACAACTGCGTTCGATTTGGTGTGCTTGCATGCTGCAATGGCAAATCTCGCAAGATTCCATCTCGCTTTTGGGAATTCATGCACTGTAACAGTCTCCCATTTTTCATAAAGTCCTCGGTTCATGGTCTGCCTCAGCACACCACCAGTTATATGATGATACGTGTGTTCGCTCCCGATTTCCTCGCTCATATCTGGTAGTTCGAGGAGTCGTAGATCGCGACTCTTCTTCTGTAGGAATGTGAGTGCGTCTGGTTCGAAACCTGGTGCAAGAATCACCTCTACGAACCGCCCTTTTAGAAACTCTGCTGCCTCAAGTCCGAGCGGCTTGTTGAAGCATAGCACGCTGCCGAAGGCTGATATCTGATCTCCCGTCCACGCTGCTCTGATGGCAGATAACTGTGTGTTGCCTGTTGCAAGCCCGCAGGGGTTGTTGTGTTTCACCACCACTGCCGCGTGCTGGTCTGTTGTCTCTTCAAGCTCTTTTATGGTCTGCATGGCGTTTTCAGAATCGACGTAATTGTTGTATGACATCTGTTTCCCGTGCAACTGTCTTGCCCGTGCAAGACTTGGGCCTGTACTTTTACCGCCAGTTTCAATGTATAATTCAGCTTTTTGATGCCAGTTCTCACCGTACCTGAGGCGTCGTCCATCTGTGAATTGAAGACGGAGCACATCCTCTCCAAGAAGTACTCGGCTGAGATACGTGTCGATTGCACCATCATAGTTGGCAGTGTGCCTGAAAGCCTTAACTGCAAGCCTCTTTCGCGTCTTAAAGGAGACTCCACCAGTCTCGCTGATCTCTTCTATTATCGGTCTGTACTCGTTTGGATCGACGATGACTGTCACATGTTCATAGTTCTTTGCACCCGCGCGAACCATCGCAGGACCGCCGATATCAATCTCCTCGATCGCCTCTGGCACACTAACTTCCTCGCGCTCTATCGTCTGCTGGAAGGGATAGAGGTTCACAACCAAAAGATCTATGAACTGTATTCCCGCTCTCTCAGCCTCTCTCACATGAATAGGATTATCTCTCAATCCAAGAATTCCGCCATGTATCAACGGGTGCAGGGTCTTCACACGACCATCCATCATCTCAGGAAACCCTGTTACTTTCGCCACGTCCAGAACGCTTATGCCTGCACCATTGAGTACCCTCGCGGTTCCACCAGTGGACACAATTTCAACACCGAACCGCTTAAGTTCTCTGCAGAAATGAACGAGACCAGTCTTATCAGAAACGCTAACAAGAGCCCTTTTAACAGGAACCAATGAGGAATCACCACCCCTGAAACGTGAAATCCTCTGATAAGCCTATCGGTTCGTCAAGGCTCACAATTTACGCGGTATTCGGGTACGCCACCGAACTTGAGAGAGAGGGACGTGTTCAATAACTAATTATATGATCAGGTAGCAAGTAGAATAAAGCATCGGGCATTGAACAAGGTGTCTTGAATGGATATAATAGGTGGCTCTTCATCCCAGTTGCTTGCAAGTAGAATTGCGAATGAGTCTGGAGCACGGCTTATCCTCACTGAATTCAAAGAATTTCCAGATGGAGAACAATACACACGAATACTCGAGAAACCCGATACCGATGTGGTTATAATCCAAAGTGTAGTTAAAGATCCTGATTTCATCACACTTCTGCAGTTGATCGATGCATGCGAAGACGCTGACAAGATCACTGTCGTTATACCTTATATGGGCTATGCAAGACAAGACAAACGGTTCAAGGACGGCGAGGCCATCACCTCTAGAGCACTTGCCCGCGCCATAAACGCCGACCAGGTAATACTTGTGAACATACACAACGAAGAGATACTGAAATACTTCAATGCCCCAGCAAAAAACCTTGATGCGACAGGAATGGTTGGGGAGTATCTGAAGGAGTTGAAACTTGCCAAGCCAATAGTGATCGCACCAGACGGCGGCGCCATAGGAATTGCCAGAAACGCCGCAGAAATACTGGGTACCGAGTACGACCACCTCGAAAAAAAGCGACTCAGCGGAGAGAGAGTAACAATCACACCAAAGAAACTCGATATCGAAGAGAAAGACATCATACTAATCGACGACATCATCTCCACGGGCGGCACAATCGCAGAAGCGATATCCATATTTAAATCAGAGGCATCAAGCATACACGTGGCATGTGTGCACCCAGCACTCACGGGAAACGCAGTACTGCGCCTCTTCCACGCAGGAGTTGCGAGCATCACCTCAACAGACACGATCGAAAAAGGCACAAGCAAAGTAAGCATAGCCCCGTTGGTAGCAGACGAAATCCAAAAAATATAATTATAAATAATATTTTATTTAATTTGTATTTTTGAGATTTCAACGTGAAGGAGAACGTAAGGTTTTCCGCTTCGCTTATTTATATCACAGGTAAAAGGTAGCTGGATAGAAGATTTGGATCTACTCCACGTAAATCTTAGCAAAGTGTGGCTTATTCGACTTCGTATGCCTTAAATCCAGTTGATTTTAGGACATTTCTATCTGGGGTTATCAGCAGGCATTCGGTCCCCTCGGTTCTCTCAACCATGTTCATGCCTTCAACTGGACCAAGTACGAACACTGCAGTTGCAAGTGCGTCAGCTTCCAGTGCCGAGGTAGCGATGATGGTTGCGCTCATGAGGCTCTGCGAGGGGTGGCCACTTCTTGGATCGCTGATGTGGGAGAGGCGCGCAGATTCGTTGAAGTAGCGTTCGTAGTTGCCACTTGTTGTAACTGCCATATCTGAGATGTTCAACACGGCGATTGTATCGGTTTTGTTGTCTGGGTTGCGAAGTCCTACTTTCCATGGTGAACCGTCTGGTTTTGTGCCAAAATACATGCCGTCACCACCTGCATTCACAAAACCACTGTTGTATCCGTTTTTTTTGAGCACAGCCACTGCTTCGTCCACTGCATATCCTTTTGCAACCCCGCCAAGAGTGATAGCCATTCCATCGGTTCTTAAAGCAATACTGTTATTCTCCAGGGTTATATTGCTGTAGTTCACAAGAGCCAAGGTATCGTTTATCTCTTGATCGGTAGGGTACTCACCAGAGTTTATTTTTGTTTTCCACAGCGTAAGCATGGGTAGGATGGTGATATCAAAGGCGCCACCACTGATTTCACTATAATATATTGATCGATCTATAACGTGGACAAGGTCGGGAGATGCTTCTAGTAAATATCCCTCTCTATTCAAGCGACTTATCTCACTCTCCTCTCTGTAGGTGCTCATCAACTTCTCAATTCTCTCAATTTCGTTAAATGCCAGATCTAACGCAGTCTTAGAACTATTTTCACGACTGACAATCTCGACTGTGACAATTGTGTCCATCGCCTCTCGACTTTCACATTCTATGCCGATGCTATTCTGGCCATTCAAGTCTGTTGGAAAGGGTTGGAAAATGCTGAAAAATGCTATCAGCAGAACAGTTAATGCTAAAGAAATGGCAGCTATTTTTCGAGTGCCCATGTGCATACTGATAATAAGATCATATATCTGTGTTTTGCTGTGATGCAACCATCAACCATTCAGAGGGGGGAATGTTGACGTCTTGGCTGCTATTTCACATGACAAAGACCATCGTTTCTGGCGAGCTACCTCTTTCACTCAGTGACTTCAACCTTGATCTCTTTCTCTGTCACAGGAACGAGCCGTTTCCATCGTATAACCGTGTCGCTCTCAACTCGCATTTCAGAGATTGCCTTTTCAGGCATAACACTGTCAATCTCGTAGATGTAAAAACCCTCCTTTCCACCAATGGACGCCACAAGCTCGTGATCGCCGACGTGTTTTATCTCGACTGCCGAAACTTTGCGCAAAACGTCAAGAACGGTGGAACCTGCTTTCACACTCACGCTGTGTTCATTGGAGAAAGCCTCCCCTAACCTCTCAGATGGATCTTTGTCCAGTGATATGATGTGTGTTCGACCATATCTCCTACGTTTCACAAATCCACACTCTTCCAGCATCTTTACATGCTTTGCTGCAACAGGTACAGATATCTCCACTTTCCGTGCAAGCCCTGCAACGTGACAGTCACCTGACGATAACACTGCCAAAATCTTCCTTCTCGTCCCACTTGCAAGTGCTCTAAAAATATCATTGTTATCCTTGTTACTCATACATATAACCTAAAAAGTAACCTATTTATCTGTTGCGGTTTTTCAGTAATTTTAAGGCGTCGCCGCTGAACAGCAGCAAGGTTGTGGTGCAAAAAAAATTGTTCCGCAGGTTCCACTAAAGAACACACCACAACCCCATTAAACGCTTCCCTGAAGAAGAGCTTGCCCTTCAATATTTTACCACCCCTATTCACCACCCTATCCTACCATTAAACGCTTCCCTGAAGAAGAGCTTGCCCTTCAATATTTTACCACCCCTATTCACCACCCTATCCTATCCTACACCCTCATACTCCCCCCATAACTTTTTTACTTGCCGCGGTTTTATTTGTGAAGAAGAGATTTGGCATTTGAAAGGTACTTGTAAGGTGTGTAGTTGTGTGGAGTATTATACGCGATCAGTTCAAGGGACATGTTGGGGTTAACGGTGTAGAGATACCTCACTCGCAGATCGGTGATAGGGTGGGAGTTGATAGGCGTGTGGTTGACGCGACCTGTGCAGTGATCAGGGACGACGCTCTTCTCAGGGGGATTTTTGAGAATATTCACGCTATCCATTTTCTTCGGGATATTGCGCCCTCTCTTGGACTGGGAGTTATAGTTGTGAAACCTGAGGATGCGCAGCGGACGGGTCTCCTTGGAGAGGTTGCGATGAAGGTGGCTGAATTCGGGATAAGTATTCGTCAAGCAGTCTCGGATGACCCCTATCTGGTTGATGAGCCGTTGTTGACAATCATAGTAGAGGGTCTGGTCTCGGGCGAGCTTGTGGAGGAGTTAGTTCGTATACCCGGGGTTAAGGGTGTCACCATCTATTGAACTACCCACTGAGAAAACCTCTTGGGAGAATAGGAGGCTGAAACAATGGTATGTGCGGAGAGTCTCGTCTTTAAGACCATCAGTTTCATCTCGAATCTGGATCACGCCCTTTGGCGCACGAATGGTGCCGTCGACACGTGCGGTCTCGTGAAGAACGACTTCGTTCGCTTCAACATCACCCATTATATGGCTGCCGCGTGAGATGGTCGCCTCTCTCTTTGATTCAATCTCCCCATCTATGGTAGACCCGACCCCTATATGTATGTCATGGTCGGTGCGAATACTTCCAAATATCGTGTTCCTATCACCAATAAAGACCGATTTTGCCTTGATATTCCCAAAGAGGCGACAATCGTTGTGGATAACCACAGCACCTGGTATTATTATTTCGGTGAGAGTGACTCGTGCATGGTCAGGAATTATCATCAGTTTTTCCGATAGAGGCGAGTCTTCTTCAGAAAAAAGTTCATCAAGTGCTTTATTTACCTCTTCCGCTCTCCCGATCTGGAGCAGTGCCACCAAGTAGAGAAAGATGAAGGTGATCATCGGCAGAGGATTTCGTACCACTATCCAACCCTTGGCAGTGTAGCCTTCCGCGATCTTGACATTGTTTCCAACATCAAGATTGCCTTTCACCAGAAGCTTTCCATCGATGCTGACAAACTCACCAAAGTACGCATCCGCGTCAACCTGTACGCTTCCACGGACATTCGACCATAGATCCACACGCATATCGGAACGAGCCCTCACATCACCCCCTATACTGGTATGTTCACCAACCGTGATATTCTCTCCAATGACACCATAGCCAAGGTTCACCCCATTCCCGATAATCACATCACCACTCGCAACGACGGTGTGCTCTTCCATCCGCGTACCATCCGGAACTATGAAATTATGAGAGATCTCATCCACAGCACCAGTCATTGTAATTCCCATGAGCATAATCGTATATAACATTGCCCAACAACAGAACAGTATTTTATATTTTTTATATATTAAAAAAGATTTTTTTAATTATGTATTAAAAGTGGCAGAGAAATGCAACACTTGAAAAATAGTTTAAAGAAATTCAAACTCTTCATCGACTTCTAATTTTCACCCAATTTCAGCGATTTTACCGTCTTCAGTACTTTTCAGCTTTTCAGCATTCTCAAATCTCCTTCACAAAACTCTCCTTCGCTATCTATTCTTTAAATGGAGTGTGTCGTGAATAAGAAGTCCATTCCATGCCCCGAATGAATCAAGATCCTCGCAAAAAACATAAAAAATAGAAAATCCACGCAAATACCCACCAATACTAACAACAAAACGGCTCCATAAAACTTGAAAATGATAACATATACCTCATATCATTCCTCTTCTGCAGTTTCTCCTCTACCTACTACGTATATTGCTGGTCTCATCGGTTCTGCGTGTTTGCTTTTGTGTTGTGGGTCGTGGGTTGTTTTGTCTGCGTCCTGGATCTCGATTTTGGAGTTAAGTTCTTTTTCGAAGAATTTTCTTGTGCCTTTGAGTATTTCTTCTTCTGTGATTGGGTTTGATGCTTGCAGATCTGCTGTTTCGTTTGTCATGTTTTTGATCTCGGCTATGATTTTTTGTGTGTATTTTGGTGCTTCTTTTCCGCGTTTTTTTACTTCAGTGTCTTTCATGATCTCGTTCATCACTGTTTTCATATCGAGTTTTTCTTGTAGTTTGAGTCTGAGTGCTGTTTGGTATACGCTCTTCTTCCACCGAGGTGTGGTGTAGAGGATTATCTTTTGTGGTGTGATCTTGGTTACGTTGAGTATCTCTTCGATGTCTTCAAGTATCTTCTGGATGTACTCTTCTCTCTTCTCTGCATCCTGGTCGATCTGTGAGGGGTTGGGGGTTGGGTAGGGTGTCTCTGTTATGAAGCCCTCAGCGATCTTGCTGTGGATCTCTTCGCATATGTGTGGTATGAATGGTGTGAGGAGTTGGATCCATGTGTGGAGTAGTTCTGGGAGTGCTTTTTTTCCTCCGCGGCGTTCGTACCATCTGAGATCGTTCAGTATCATGTAGAGGGCGTTCTGGAGTGCGCGTCTCGTCTGCAATTTTTCCAGCGCGTCGTTTGCCTCTCTCACACGATGTTGGAATCGGCTCAGGAGCCAGCGATCGATGTTCTCTATTTCGCCAATGGTTTCTTGTGTGCTGATTATGTTATTTGCTATGCGGTAGAAGCGTTCGAGGTGTTTCTTAACGGCCTCTATCTCGCCGCTTCGCCAGTCTGCGTCCTGGGTGTATTCGGCTGTGCTTAGGATGTAGAGGCGTGTTACGTCTGCACCGTACTCTTTTATTGCACGTTTCATTGTCAGAAGTGGCCCCTTTGACTTGCTCATCTTCTTGCCTTCAAGTGAGACGAATCCGTTGATAGCTATCCCGCGAGGCCAGTCTTCCTCAGGGAATATGGCTGTGTGGTGAAAGAGGAAGAATAATAGGTGGTTTGGTATCAAGTCTTTGCCAGAGGATCTGATATCCACTGGGTACCAGTACTTGTGGTCTGCACGAATCTCCTCGAGCATCTTCACTGGTATCTCAGTCTCTCGCGCAACAGCTTCCACGCTGCCGATTTCGAGGAATACGTAGTCGAAGAAGCTCTCTGTCAGTTGTTCTGGTTTTATCCCGGTTGTGATGAACTTTGACAGGATGTAGTAGCTCATGTAAATGGTTGAGTCTGCCAGTGATTCAATGATCCATTCCTGGTCCCAGGGTAGTCGGGTCCCGAGCCCTCGGCGGCGTGCACAGGCTTTGTCTTTGAGCCAGTCTATCTTGTTCTCAAACTCTGTACGAATCTCTGGCGGAAGTAGGTTCATCCCTGAAAGGCACGTGTAGACCGCTTCCTTCCATTTTGGATTGGAGTAGGTGAGGAACCACTGGTCTTTCACCATCTTGACAACGCAACGGGTGCCGCAGCGGCAGATCACAGGTTGTTCGCTGAACTCGTAGAATAGATCGGCAATCCCTATTTCTATCATCTCTTCCATCAGCACGTCTTTTATCCTGGACACTTTGATCCCGGCGTATTTGCCAGTGGTCTCGGTGAGCTCACCGCTATGAAACTCTCGGCGGTACACGATCTTTGTAGCCTCCTCTGCTCTTGGATCGCTTTGGTCTGTAACGCCGAGTTCTTCTGTAACCTCTACGGCAGGGAAGTTTCCAAAGCCGGGGACTTGTATGAGTGATGTGAATTTGATCTTGCTTATATCCTCAAAAATCCCGTATTCTGACAAATCAGAGTCGTAGAGATCTTTTAATGCTAGATAATCATAGGGGGCGTGTGCTGGCACGCTCATAACAATCCCGCTTCCGTTTTCAGGACTTACAAAGCTTGCTGGAAGTATCAGCACACTCGTGTCGTTGATCGGGTTTACAGCGCGTTTTCCGATCAGTTCTCTTCCACTAACCTCTCTTACGATCTTCACCCTCTTATCGGTGAACCTCAGTTTTTCATACGCATCCCGGCTCACAACCCACTCTTCACGCCTCTCGTCCGAATGGACCACCTCTATCTGGACATGCGTAACATCAGGGTTCACCCATAGGTTTGTAACACCAAAGACGGTCTCTGGACGCAGCGTAGCACACGGCAGAACAAGACTGCTCCCATGGAGCCCGAACTTGATGAGAGTAAAATCAACTATTGTTGCGTCCTCGCCGCGTAGAATGTCATGATCCTCTACAGGATTGTCATCGTTCGGACACCAGCGCACAGGATGCGAGCCCTTACTCACAAAGCCAAGTTCGTGCAATAAGTTAAACTGCCATGTGATAAATTTCTTATACGCGTCATCGGTCGTTGTGAACCTACGCCTCCAATCAATGGAATATCCGATCGACCGCATGTCCTGCTCCGCCTCCCTGCTGAAGTACTCAACTATCTTCAAAGGATTATTAAGTGTTAGAAGCAGATCCATCGGAATATCATGAAACCTATGGTAAACATCGATCGTCTGCGGGTCCTTCTTAGCTATCAACTCCGCAAGACCGACAATAGGCGTGCCTGTCACATGAAAACCCATCGGATACAACACATTATACCCCTGCATCCGCTTAAAACGCGCTATAACATCACCAATAGTGAACGTACGAGTGTGACCAACATGCAAATTCCCATTGAGATACGGATACGGTATTGTAATGAAAAATTTCTCTCGAGAATCCCTCTCAGCCTGGAATATCCCTGCAGAGTCCCACTCTCTCTGCCACCTATCCTCCACCTCACACGGATCATACTCTGGTTTCATGCACAATACTCCACAATAAAACAGCCATTACACATGCCACCACACGCATATATCTAACGCTTTACTTTCACCCAGCCACCCCACAACTCTGCTCTGTTTGGGGTTGAGTCGTAGAGCGAGCTTTTTTAAGCGTGGGTGTGTGGAGCGTTGACTGCGGGGGTTGAAGCGCGCAATTCATTGCATTTATAAAATACGATATCATACGGATACATACGGATACGATATCATGTGGCACTGATAGAATTTAATTTTAAAGAGTTATGCACCGAAATTGGGAGGTGAAAATATCCTTGTTCCTACTCTTCCTCATTTATTACTTTTTTCCCGTGTAGCTGTGGTATCAGTTTTAGCTTGCTTTCAAAGTATTCTTGTGTGAGTGGGTCTGTGCCTTTTTTCTGGTTTAGTCTGTCGAGAAATATTGCAAGGGCTGCTATCTCTGAGTGTGGTTGGTTTCCGATTGCGATGTTCCAGTCAGCAAGCTGGTAGATCAGCGGAGGCACTTTCTCTGCTCCTACGATTATCATGAGGTTTTCGTTTGGGTTGATCTCTGGGAGTGCGTCTGAGATATTGATTCCGTACATGGTGAGGTGTACGATCTTTCCGCCGTTCTGTTTCCAGCGTGTCACTGCTTCCTTCAGGCTCACGCCGTCTTCTATTGTGAAGCGTCCACCCCACATCCGTGTGACCTGTTCGATGCTCTCTTTCACATCTTTGTCCCTGCCTGTAAGCAGCATTCCGTCCGCGCCGAGTGCTCGGGCTGTAAGTCCTACGTGTGTGGTTACGCGAGCGTCCCGTTGGGGGCGATGTCCGATTCGAAGGATTATCACAGTCATCTTTCTTTTTTACTTAGTCTTCACCGTCTTTAAGTTCTTTTGGCACAGATACATTTCTGAGATCTGTCATGGGGTGGGTCTCTTTTTAGCTGAAGAAGTTTTGTGTGTTGTTTTCAAGTATGCTGGCGTTGTTCGTGATGTAGTGCGCCGATTGGCTGATGCCGCTAATGCTTGGATTGATATGAATGGTGATATTGCCATTACTGTCATAGGTTGAGTGGCAGTTGGTGCAGTATATCTCCTTTGTTAGATTATGTGCAAGATTGAGATTGTACTCTGGTGCAGCAGACGGGTTGTAACCATGACAGAGACAACCAACGTCTGCGTGGCTGCTCACCATGACGCTTGACACGGTAGCGCTATGACACTTGATGCAGAACTGGGAAGCATTCGTCTTGTTAGTGTACACGGTGTGGCTTCCTGAAAAGAGAGCATAGGAAGAGATTAAAAAGACTGATATGAGCAGGATCGCACACACCACAACAAATACTATGCCTCTTCTTGCATTCATGATAACACACCCGCTGCAGCAGATACGATTGATGGATCCATCATGGATCTGCACTCTATACCCGACTGATCCAAACGTATCAATTAACTACAAATACTGGAGATGGTATATATTCTTACCTCTTTACAGTGGCACTCAACTTACATGGTCTTACGATTAAAAACCTACGGTCTCCACATGTTCAGCCAACGGAGAAGCTATCCAAACGGACACTTCATAATTTATTCCAAGTGTGGCGTGGACGGGACTGAAACACCGATAAG
>NJEL02000048.1 GCA_002254825.2 Methanosarcinales archaeon ex4572_44
TGCTTCAGATCAAAGATCTGGAAACAGTGTGTGATGCCTCGCGTGTGTTGTACGAATTATGCCATGGCTGGCTTTTGGTCTCTACCTATTTTTTATTCATCTCCATATTGGCTCTTAATACCCGATCTCGTCTTTTGTCAGGTAACAGGCTGGATCGTCAGCCCAAATATCATTGTGGACTGCTTCTGCACGTACGCGCAGGTTTCCATTGCAGATGTCAAACCATTTGCACTTTGCACACCTGTCACCGTGTGTTTTTATCAGTGGTTTCCTGTTTTTTAAGCCTGCCATCACAGGGTCACTTGTGTCGGTCCAGATTTCACTGAATTTTCTCTCTCTTACATTGCCGAAGGAGTAGTGTCTCCAGAATTGGTCGGCGTGGACTGAGCCGTCCCAGGATACGCAGGCGATGCCAATGCCTGACGAGTTTCCCCGATTCATCTGCAAGAGTTCGTAAACTTCTTCTGCACGCTCTGGATCTTCTTTTAACAGGGAGAGGTATATGTAGATGCCATCACAGTGATTGTCAACGGTCAGCGATTCGATCGGAAAACCGCTCTCGTGCAGTGCTCTCGTCCGTTTCATTATGAGGTCGAGAGTCTTGCGACTTTCTTCGTGTGAAAGGTCTTCTTTCACGAGTTTTGAGCCCCTGCCTGCGTATACAAGGTGGTAGAAGCATACACGTGGAATATTCTCCATTTTAAGAAGATCAAAGATTGCGGGGACGTCGCTTACATTTTTCTTGTTGATTGTGAATCTGAGTCCAACTTTGATTTTTTCCATTTTGCAGTTCTGTATTCCTCCAAGTGCTGCGTCAAAAGCTCCATTCACGCCCCTGAATCTGTCGTTTGTTTCACGCATCCCGTCCAGTGAGACGCCCACGTATGATAGATCGATCTCTCTCAGAACCCTTGCCATCTTTTCAGTTATCAGTGTGCCATTTGTTGAGAGCACGACACGCATTCCCATCTCTCTGGCGTGGTTTGCAAGTTCAGGAAAGTCTCTTCGTATCAGGGGTTCGCCGCCAGAGAAGAGGATCACTGGAACCCCGAACTGGGCCAAATCATCGATCAGATCGATGCCTTCGTCTGTTGTCAGCTCATCGCCGTATTCGATGTTTTCGGAGCGAGAATAACAGTGGACACAGCGAAGATTGCATCGTTGGGTCATATTCCATACCACAACAGGCTTCTTATCTGCTGAGAACTGGAGGAGATGAGAGGGGAGTTTTGCGGAGCTACGCCCATAGCGAAGAACGTCCGAGGGCTCAACCACGTTGCAATACAGCTTCGAGACACCTATCATTACAATACACACCTTATCATCAGAGTCTATAAGTAGTCTTCGAGTACTCTTCGTAATTCATGAAATTGATCTCATCCGCGATCCTCGTTTCCTCTCTCGCACCAAGCCCACAACAGGTGCCATAATAGTTCACATCATACCCATGGGTCTGTGCGTACTTGAGCAGTCGCATGGTTGGAACAGCGATGTTCGTAACTCCGCAATCGAGTGCAAAAATCTCAATCAATCCCCGATCCCGTCCAACCGAGTGCGCACATCCGAGAAGAACAGAGCGATCGGAGAATAGTTCAACTGCGTCGCAGACCACCCGCAGAACATCCGCAGGATCAGGCTTTTTCCCAGCCATCAGAGTGCCAGAGAGGGGCATAAGTGCAGTGATAACAACCCTTGGAATTGAGACTGAAACCTCATGAATCATCCGAAGAGCTTGATATTCGCCAGATAACCTGCCAAAATCCAATCCAACGCAGACATGCGGGAAAAGATCAACTCCGACGCCATCAAGACCGCTTTCGGCAAGCATCTCAGCCACCCTCGGTGTCACAAAACCCGTGTGGGCAATCACCAGAAGATCGGTCTCATCCTTGATCTCTCTGATCGCGCCCAGAAATCTCTCAATCCCCACCCTGCCCTGTCCATCACAACCACCTGTAACCAGCATGCCAAAAGCACCACTCTCACCGAGTTTCAATGCAATCCGAAGAAGCGCATCAGAATCACCTGCAGGGACCAGACCTTCAAGCAACCTCCCCTCACAATGCTTACAAGAGAGGGCACACATAGGTCCAGTAATAGAGATGGTCGGGAAAAGATGAGAAGGCATGAAGAGGTTCAACCTCTTATCAGAGCGCCCTCTCCTATAAGCTTTCACGCGAGAGATGCGA
Organism: Methanosarcinales archaeon ex4572_44; assembly: GCA_002254825.2. GTDB lineage: Archaea > Halobacteriota > Methanosarcinia > Methanosarcinales > EX4572-44 > EX4572-44. The sequence continues at coordinate 2,190 of NJEL02000048.1, forward strand.
TCCAGTAGATCAGAATCGATGATAGCATTAAGAGATCTGTCCAGATTCATCCGAGAGACCATCGCCAACCAATCTCCTCAATCTCATAAAAACCCCTCTCCTTCACACACTTTCGCAACAAAATAACCTCTCTCCACAGGGAAAGCTTTAAGCGTGAAAAACCACATTGCTATTGGTATCTCACCTCTGTACGAGGTCTTATAGTTTCTGGAGAATGATGTTAATGGGAAAAACAGGTTCGGTTGAATGGGTGCGTATAAAAGGCAGGAAAGGTCAGGTCAGGATAGTGCCAAAGAGCGAAGAGAGTTACAAGCGCCCAGGTCCTGCACAACGATTCACTTCAAAAGGCGCTAAACGAAAACGGATGCGACGTTCACAGAAAGCACTTGCAAAGTAATACCTTAAATAGAGAGGATGATCAGATGTTAATACTTCTCCATCTGTTTCTTCTGCTGCTGCCAAGATAGATGTGTCCGTGTAGCCTATACGAGCGAATTCGCTTTTCTTTAGGATGTCGTTCTTCTGTACGTAGTATTCTACCATTTTTTCCAGTGTATCACTGTTTGCTTCCACGAACTCTTCGAAATTGGCCTTTACGGTCTGATCTGCGAGGTTTGTTACTTCTGCAAGAACGCCAGGTGTTATGTAAATTCTTCTCTGTGCAAGGAACTGCCACAAGACATCGAAATGCGCAGGTTTATAGTCCTTCAATCTTCTGGCTTTTCCAATCATTTCTTGGTTATATATTCCAACAAGTAGCAACAAAAGCGGGGAAGTGTCAATAAAAACGGGTTTTCTTTTAGATCGTGGTCTCGCACACATTCAGTATGTCTCCCGTCTCGTCATCGACCATGATTTCATACTGTCTTGGTTCTTCTTCGAAAACATTTGTTATTTCACATTCGACCGACCACACCTCTTCATCCTCTTCAAGTTCCACTGATATTATGTCGAATATAAATTTGGACTTCTTTATCTCATCAAAGTATTCTCGAACTATTAGAGATACATCTTTTACATTCAGTTTAGGCATAAAATCACCATATTTATATTTCCTCAATGTATTTTTCAATGTTCCTTATCATCTCGTTATTTCCTCTTTCAGTCTTCGTGTGAGTGCTTCTATCTCTTCGCAGGTTTTGTTGATGTTGTCTTTGTTCTTCGCTATGATGTCGATTATTGCTGATCCGACGATTGCACCGTCTGCTCCTGATCTGATCACTTCTCCTGCTTGCTTGGGTGTTGATATTCCAAAACCAACTGCTTTTGGTGTAGTGGTTTCTACTCGCTGGATGAGCGATCTGGTGCTCTCTTGGAGGTCTTCTCTTGCTCCTGTGACGCCGAGACGTGCTACAAGGTAGATAAAACCGCTTGCATCTTTTGTAATTCGTTTTATTCGTTCTTTTGTGGTGGTGGGTGCTATGAAGTGTATGGAGTGCAGTCCGTGTTTCTTGCAGGTTTCGTGGAGCTCGGTTGCCTCTTCGGGTGGGAGGTCTGGGACTATGATTCCTCGCCTGCGCAGATATATGTGATTAGAGCCTTCTTATCCATAAATGCGTAACTGATGTCCTTCATCTTTGTACCTCCATCACGCTTTTAATGTCTTTATCTCCCCTGCCTGAGACATTCACTATTATAAGATCTCCAAACTCGCCCTCTGCCTTTTTCAGGTATGCGAGTGCGTGGGCAGATTCGAGCGCGGGTATGATCCCTTCGAGGCGGGATAGTTCGTGAAAGGCAGCGAGTGCTTCATCGTCTTGGACGTTTGCAGGTATGATCCGACCAGTGTCGGATAGGTAAGCAAGTTCTGGTCCTACACCTGCGTAGTCAAGTCCTGCTGCTATGGAATGGGACTCAAGTATCTGTCCGTACTCATCCTGAAGTATCTTTGTTCTGGCACCATGCAGTATGCCTTCCCTGCCTGTACAGAGGGATGCAGAGTGAAGAGCCGCGGTCTTGGTCGTTCTAAGCCCGCTTCCACCAGCCTCTATTGCATAGAGCTTCACGTCATCCTCTACGAATGGGTAGAATATGCCAATCGAGTTACTCCCGCCACCCGTGCATGCGATGATGCTACCAGGGAGTCGCTTCTCTTCTTTCAGGATCTGGGCTTTTGCTTCACGCCCTATAACGCTCTGCAGATCGCGCACAATGCTCGGGTAAGGATGCGGTCCAACGACTGAGCCGAGAAGATAGTATGTCGTCTCCACGTTTGTAGCCCAGTCACGCATCGACTCATTTATTGCATCCTTCAGGGTCTGGCTGCCGCTTGTAACAGGATGCACCTTGCAACCCATAAGTTCCATTCGGTAGACGTTCATCTGCTGGCGTTTCATGTCTGTTACGCCCATATACACCTCTGAGGCTATGCCAACACTTGCTGCCGCCATCGCTGTTGCTATCCCGTGTTGACCTGCCCCGGTCTCAGCAATGATCCGTTTCTTACCCATATACTTTGCAAGCAGTGCCTGACCTATCGCATTGTTCAGCTTGTGTGCCCCACCATGGACAAGGTCTTCCCGCTTGAGGTATATCGCTGCACCGTACTCCCTGCTAAGTCGCGGCGCATGGTAGAGGGGCGTTGGTCGTCCTGCAAAATCTGAGAGGTACGTATCAAGTTCTCTCTGGAAGCCCGGGTCTTCTCTGTACTTCAAGTATCCTGCCTCAAGCTCGTAAAGTGCTGGCATGAGCACCTCTGGCACAAACTGCCCACCATATTTTCCAAACTTTCCTGTATTTGTACTATCGCTCATCCTACGTCTCCTGCATGCACAAGTCTCTCTGTGTTCTTATATATCTCACCCTCCATTATCATCCCTCCAACCAGTACGGCATCAGCACCACTCTCAATCATCCGAAGAACGTCCGCAGGCGTGCGCACGCCGCTCTCCGCTATTATCACTGCATCGGGTCGCTCTCCCCGTATAATCGGAGCAAGAGCCTCTGTAACCCCGAGATCTATCTCCATGGTCTCAAGATCCCTATTGTTTATCCCGATCAGATCCGCGTCAGTCGCGAGCACTCGCTCAGCTTCAGCCAGGGTGTGAACCTCAACCAGTGGTTCTGCACCCACATCCACAACCAGCCTGATAAAACCACCAAGCTTCTCTGAGAGAATGCCTGCAATGAGGAGCATCATATCTGCCTCCGATTCCACAATCTGGGGCTCCCGCACAATGAAGTCCTTACGCAGCACAGGAAGACTCACACTCTCCCTCACAGCTTCAAGGTTCTCGATTTTTCCGTGAAAGTAATCAGGTTCTGTCAAGACCGAAACACCGCACGCCCCTGCACGCTCCATCACACGCGCAATATCTGCTGCATCAGAGGGAGTGATCTCTCTGAAAGTTCGGGTGGGAGATGAAGGCTTCACCTCTGATATAATAGGGATATCTCCACGCATACGCGCATTTCCGATCGACTCCCTTATACTTCGGGCGTGAACGGTTAAAAAACGAAATTCCAGGCTTTCTGCCCTGATTTCCGAGGATTCTATGATCTCTTCCAGTATTCGATGCATCCAAACATGACTTATTACCTTTTTTGGCTTAAGAGCCTTTCTCTCACATCCACCGACCCAACCCAACCAGACCCAACAACACTAATCCCATCAACAACCATACCAACCACACACCTCCCTATCCCCCACAAAAATATATAAAACTAATCAACGAACAAACAACAGAGAGTGCGTCTTGTTCTGCGTATTTTTTTTTGGTTGCAAGAGAACCAGTTTTTGGGTGTGATAGATGATGTGAAGAGTATGTTTTTAGACGATAACCGGTTGCAAGAGAACCAGTTTTTGGGTGTGATTCAACGGGTTTTTTCTTCCAGTGCTGCTATTATCGTGTCGGGATCGACTGGGTATACTTCATCGTCGATTATAATTACGGGTGGTTCGTTGATTCCGTCTTTTCTCAGTCTTTCAGTGTGTATGTTTGCATCTGTCACTCTGAGTATTGCGTCGTACTCGTCTGTGATCTTCTCTATCGTTTCTGTTAGTTCTGGTGTTGGGTCGAGTGGGAAGACTGCTGTTCCGCATGCGCACATCACCCGTTCGTAGGACATCTTCTTGACAAGCATGACTATCGGCTTTTGTTCCATCACTCGCCCTCCAGTTTTCTATCCAGTCGCGAGGGGTGTATGAATCCGTTCTGGATCATGTGATCTGCGAGCACGAGTGCCACCATCGCTTCTGCGACTGGAACTATCCTTGGTGGTATCGCTGGATCGTGGCGTCCTTCTATCCTAAGCTCTGATTCCTCCATTTTTTTAATGTTCACGGTCTTTTGAGGCTTTGCAATGGATGGTGTTGGTTTTACTGCGATTCGGGTTATGATCGGCTCACCAGTCGAGATTCCTCCAAGTATGCCGCCTGCGTTGTTGGTCGTGGTGTGAATCCTTCCGTCTTTGATTTCGAAGGAATCGTTCATCTCACTTCCGCGCATGGAGGCAGCCTTGAATCCTGCTCCGATCTCAACGCCTTTAACAGCTCCGATGCCCATGAGCCCGGCTGCAAGATCGGCGTTCAGTTTGTTGAAGACAGGTTCTCCAACCCCAGGCGGAACATCGAGGGCTACAATCTCAACGATTCCGCCGAGGCTTTCACCAGCCCCCTTTGCCTGTACCACTGCGTCGTGCATCACTTTCGAGGTGATGGTGTCAGCGCAGCGGATAGGGTTTGCTTCGACATTGGATCGGATTTGATCAATAGATACGTTTTCTGCTTTGATTCCTCCAATCTCGATCACATGCCCGAGCACTTCAACACGCTGTTCTCTGAGCAGTTTCTTTGCAACGGCGCCTGCTGCCACACGCCCGATCGTCTCACGGGCAGATGCACGCCCGCCACCCCTATGGTCTCTAACCCCGTACTTTTCGTGGTATGTGTAATCGGCGTGTCCTGGTCGCAACAAGTCAACGATACGATCATACTTCGACGAATCAGCATCCTGATTAAAAACGATCATGGATATCGGGGTTCCTGTCGTGACACCCCTGAAGGTACCTGAAAGTATTCTCACACTATCCGATTCTGTCCGCTGTGTCGTGACATCGCTCTGTCCAGGGCGGCGGCGGTCAAGCTCTCTCTGGACATCGGCTTCTGAAAGCTCCAATCCAGCAGGACACCCGTCAACAACACAGCCGATGGCAACCCCATGACTTTCACCCCACGTTGTGACCTTGAGTAGTGTTCCAAACGTGTTTCCAGACATCAAAACCAGAATGTCTCACATGAGTATTAAAAGTATAGTAGAGATGCTTTTGAGATCTTGACTATTGATTGGCCACTAAATAATTTTTTCATTGAATCAGGTGAGCAGTTTTTTGATGTGGTTTATCACCAAAACAAATCACTCCCTGCAACGTTACCGCAAACGGGATGAGTGTTTACTGGACAAATACTATATACGTCTTATCCCATTTAGGTCTCTGATTAAAGATGGTTGGTAGGTTGCTGGATGATCATATTTCCAGGAGATTCGTGGTGGTGATGGTGGTAGCACTCTTCCTGTATGCGATGGTTCTCGGGATTATATACCTTGCATCTGGAAAGGGTGAGAGAGTTATGGTACCTGTTCCTGTTTTGCTGCTTGTTTTTGCTCTTGCACTTATATTCACGTCCATGTTTTTTGTTGAACGGGGTGCTGTTTATCCTTGGTCAATTGTTGGTGGTGGAATCACGGCTCTTGGAGTCACTTTCATCTTCACGGCGGTTTACGGCGGAATACAGTATATGAAAGGTAATGGGTTTGCTGAGCTTGGTTGGGATACATCGATGTATATACTGGCAGCTTGTATCATCGTGAGTGTGGTGATAACGACTTATATAGGTGAAAGAACATGATCCTGAGTCGCTTTTCATCCCGAGTGATCTGTGAGTTGTTTCATTGATGTTTTTTGACAGATTGTTTAAAAAAAAAGATGTAATTAGGAGTATTCCTGATTTAAGCCTTCTTGACCATGCGGAACTTGAAAAATGGGTAGTCCACATGCTTGAAAAGGAGTCTATGGTTTTTGATTTTGACCTTGATGGACTGATGAATGACCTTGGAGATACCATCGGTATGCTTGCTCTTAAGATTGATGAGATGGATGAAATCAAGATTGAGACTGGTGGGCGGAAAAACAAGATCATAGAATTTAATAAAAATAATATGGCGAAACAGGTTAGAGCATTTCTTGACAATACCGTTCTTCCAGCAGACTATACCTATGAGAAATTGTTAGATTTTTACCAGAAGAGCGAGCAGAGCCTTCGAGTATCGCTTGAAAACTCGTTAAAGAGCTACCAATATGTAAGAGCCCTAATCCCAGGTTCACGTGAAGTAATCGATCTAATCAAACAGATAAACATGCTTTTGGACAGAATGCATAACCAGCTTGAAGAAAAGAAGAAAGTAATAGACGAGCTCACAACTATGCAGGAGATAATAAGGGAGTTAGATGAGAACGATAGAGAGAGTGCGAGAGAAGAAGAACTTCTATGTACGCTCGATGAGAAGATAAACCGTGCAAATTCAAAAATAAACACTATCGATGAAGAGATTCAAGAAATCAAGGGAACTCGTGAGTGGAAGGAGTACAATAGCCTATCAGAACTCAAAGAAGAACTTCTCAGTGCACGTGAACGTATAAACAGCCAACTCAATAACCAGGTGTCACCGCTCGTGAAAGTCCTAAAACGACTTGAAAAGCAGTGCAAAAGCGGACGACACCACCTTGCCGACAACCACAAAGAGACTTTAAAGCAACTCCTAACAACACCACATGCAGTAAATGACCCTGATTTATTCTTCAAGTACCTCAGTGAATTACTCACGCGTGACAACCTCGGCGTAAGCCCGCAGAAGATGGAGAAGATAACCTCACACCTCAAATACCTCATCCTGAGCCACATGTTCGAAGAACAACAGACAGCACACAGAAAGACAAGCCTCGAACTTTCAAAGCTCATAGAGAAAATCAACAAGTCAAAAGTGCGTAAGAAAGTCGAAGAGCTTGAAAGACTCCAATCTGACGAAAAAATTGCACTGAGCACGCTTCAAACCGAGAAGGAAAATCACAAGCAGAGAATTGAACAACTATCCAGCAAGAAAAAATATCTTGAAGAAAAACGTGGAGAGAATATTGCCAAGCTACAGAAAAGTATGTTGTAACTACTCAGCATCGTTGATAAATATATCTTTACACAGAACAAATAAAACGAAACCCTTATATGACAAAAACGCTAACAGGTTCAGTGACTATTTAAGGACGGGGTATATCGTGACTGCGAGACGGCTAACCTGCGCATCCTTATATATCAAAATTTTAAAAAATAATCGAAAGTTAATACATTATATTTTTAAACATGCAGATCTCTATTCTTCGGGCACTCTTAAATAATAGGCACTTAATTTATGGCGCAAGATATCTCTCGTTTCGTCGCTCAATTGGAGTAATTTTGAAGGTAACATTTTTTCATTGTTGTTGCCTAGATCTTTTCTTCTGATATTAAAAATGTTATTGAAATCAATCACCATGTCATTGTTAAGAATGCCATTATATTTTTTAAAAAATATATAATCTGCTTTCTGAATTGTACAACACGGTGTAATCACTGCAACTAGATTAAATCGTACATCAATAGAAAAAAAAGGTTTTTGGAAATAAATATTATCAATATCAAGAAAATTATAAGTAATTACACCAGGACTAATCAATCCTTTAATGATATCTCCTTGTCTAATAATTTGATCGGGAGGGTCTTTATAAAACATAGCGAAAACCGTTTAATCTTCCTCATAATATTTTTCAACATCCCAATAATTGTATCTTTTACTCATTTGTTCATCAGAATACAAGTTTTTAATTATTTCAACACTCTTAATACCCACAACTTCATGATTATCATTTTCTATTAAACCGATTTTGTATTTTCCGAATTCTAAATATCTAATGTGCAGTCCTTCTCTATCTTCAAAATCGACCTCCTTATCATTCTCAAACTCTTTTTTTTCTGAACCTTGAATTAATATACCCCATCCCGTTGAATCAATTTCAGAAGTATCTTCATATTCAGCAATTAAGCTACCCGTGATATCCTCTATTTTATTCATTTGTCATTCTCATATATTCTTTAAAGTTCTCAGTAATATTCGAAAGAAATTCCTTTTTTATTAGATGTTTTAACTCATCAGTAACATTTAGGAAATTACTCGCTTCAACATTAATGGAATAACCATCAAAGTCCATAATGTATTTATAAGAGTTATCAATTTCTCTTATAGCAGATTGAAATAAGAGTTGGTAATTTTTTTTTGGTATTGGGTTTTCATTGTCTTTAATTGAAATCCCCTTTTCATCGATGGCAAATGCTTGTTCAGAAATTTGTGAAGATTTTGGAAAATCATCCATTATTTCTAATTGAAATTCTCCAATTCTTTGATTTATGTAAAATAAATGTGGAAATCGAACTTCAAAAGCTACTTCATGAAGTGGTGGATTAGCAAAAATCTCATCATTAGAATTCATAGCATCTTCCACACCTTTAATCTATATAATATTTCTATTTATCGATTATTAGTTTATCTTGATTTGATATGAAGTTTTCTAATTCATGCGCCCTCAAGATGCCCCAGACATGAGCATAGCGTCGTACGGGGGTCAGTGACTGATCTTTCTTCGTGGAGCATCTGCTTTCATTAATTCGTGTATGTTGGGCTTATTCTTTGTGTTCAAATCTGTTTTTGAATTTTTTAATCTGTTCTTCTGTGCCTACGATTGCAAGTGTGCTGTTTTCTTTTATCTTTTGTTCTGGTGTGATCTTTGTGAGGAGTGTGTCTCCTTCTTGTATTCCTATGATGCTGCAGCCAGTTGTTTCTATGAGATTCAGTTCTATGATGCTCTTGTTTTTGAGTGGTGATCTGTGTGTAACTTTGTACTTTTCTACCATGATGCCTTCGTACATCAGGATCATTTCTTCGCTTTCTTGTTCTGTTAGGGTTAACCGTGTGAGCATCTGTCCTGCTGTGCTTGGGAGAGATGCTACGTAGTCTGCGCCTGCTTTGTATATTTTATCGATTGAGGGCTGGTGGTTTGCTCGTACCAGCATTATGGCGTGTGGATTGAGGTTTCTTGCAACGAGGGTTGAGAAGATGGCATTGGTGTCACTGCCCAGTGTGATTATTACGGTGTGTGCGGTTTCTACCCCTGCGCGTTTTAGTGTTTCTTCATCGACCCCGTCTCCAATGATGTAGTTGTATTCGCTGTCTTTGAGTTTTCCGTGATCGGTGTCTATTATGATGAAGTTCACGTTTTCGTCATGCAGTACTCCTGCCACTCTTCGTCCAACGTCTCCAAAACCTATCAGGACCATGTGGTCATCTGGATTGAAGTTGTTTTCTGTGTCTACCATGTCAGCCTCTTCAGTTTTGTTAGTTGTTCTTTGGTGCCTGATGCAAGCAGTACCGAGTTTTCGCGTATCACTTCATCTGGTGAAGGGTTGACGTGGAAGTATCCACCACTCCATATGCCGATAATGTTTGCACCTGTACGTTCCCGTATTCTGCTCTCCCGTATCTTTTTTCCGATGAGCGCACTTCTGGAGTATATAAAAAATTCGGAGATGTCAAGCCCTTCAAAGACTTCTGTTACATCTGATATTTGGTCTGTTAGTCGATAGGTTGATTTTTTTCCGATGTATGTGCCAAGAAGTGTTTTTGGTGATAAAACGCGTGTTGCTCCTGCATAGCGCAGATAATCTGCCTTTTTCAAGTCATCTACGAGTGCTATGATCTCCACATCACAGATCTCTCTTGCTGTGAGCACAATTGCCGCGTTCTCCTCATCGCTCTTATCAGCAATCAGTATTTTCGCCTCCTCAACGCCTGCTTCGATCAGTGCATCTTCGTCGCTCGGATCAGTGAATACGACTGGCACACCTTTTCTCTGGAGCCTACGAACAGTTGACTCATCATCTTCCAGCACCACTAATGCATGCTTGTGTTCGATGAGTTCCTGGACGAGCACCTCAACAAGTGGGTTGTATCCGCAGATTATGACGTGATTTTTCAAGTTCTCAGGTGGTCTGGTCGGCAACATGAATGTTTTAATTCTTCCCTCAGCCCAAGGTATGACTACAAATGGAACTAAAAGCCCGAATATTAATCCAATACCAGTTATAGCAACGAATACTGAGTAAAGTTGCCCAATTGAAGAAGTGAGCACGATGTCTCCATAACCAACAGTAGTCATCGTCATAACCGTCCAATAAATACCTGTAACAAGACCAACATCGTCACCAGTCTCGGTGAGATAGATGTATCCAAATACAAAGGAGTGAATTATTATTACAATCAGGAAGACGAAGAGGTAAGCGAGAAAGTTTTTCAAGATACCATCGTCACGATGCTGCTCACTCATCCAGATCAGAGATCTGGAGGTCTGCTTTACAGAAGTAAAGCAAATCCGTAAGCGGCTCTTGATTATAGAATAACCACGACCACCAATCACACCCACCATAATTATTCTAATAACATATTAATTTACCGTGGACACTGAACTCAAAAAAACAAGCTTCTCAGAGTTGGTCAGAGGTATCCGAGTGCATCCTCGATCCGACCGACCTCATGACCTGTGGTCTCGGACCCAACTGCATACCCGTGCGTGTTGGCAAGTATCCCTGATCCGACGAGTGGCGAGCCGAAGTTGATCGTGCCAACATCGACAGGGAGGTTAAAGTGGTCTTCAAGCACCCCGATCTCGTGATCGGTGATCTTTGGATTTACAAGCAAGCCTTTCTCGGTTGCAACGCCTGCCATCCCGACAGTGCCAAGACCTGCTATCGTCCCACGTATAGCGTCCACTTTGAGTGTTTCTGCTATCGTTTTGATTGATTTATCTGAGATTTCTGGGTGAACTAGTGCTGAAGTATCGTTTGTGAGGATGATGTTTCCGACAGCGGTCATTTTATCCATGAGACCTGTTGCTCTGCTGATATGCTTCTCTATGAGTGTAAGCTCTTCTTTGAAGATCTGATGGCTCGTGACAATTCCGTTGTTGTTCATCTGTACAAGGCATCCCACCACACTGCTTCCACCAACAAGCGAGTGAATAGCTCTTACACCGAGAAGCTCTTCCAAACGCTTCATACTTGCTTCACTGACACCAGTTGGCACTATGAGGGTGCTATCGTTGCACCGTGCAAAGACGCCTATTGCAGAGCTTCCGTTAATATCCACTTTAAGTCTCATTTCAGTAAATACTCACTCCGTTTGGGTTAACGTTTCCAGTTCATCAGCCTGTAGCATATATTTCATGTTAGCGTAAGTTTGTACATTTTAATCCTCTAAGTATTCAGATTCAAAGGGATATTTCGCGAAGGCGGTCTTGTGTAGTTTAAATCCAAGTTTTCTATAGAATTCTTCGTTACCAAATGTAGAAGTTAGGTAGATATGCAAGTGTTCGTTATTTCTCAATAGTTCATTCATCATGCCTTCCAATTCCTTGTTTCTGGTACTCTGGAAGCACACCAAGATCAAAAATAGTCCCATAACAGATACCATCTGAAATTAGGCGTCCTGCTCCTACTAATTTGTCAGCCTTCCCTGCAGTAACTACTTTGAAGCTATTTATGAACGCAGATTTTATTTTGTTAAATTCGCTCCTTTTTCCCAAGCTAGCAACCAGTTCAACTTGGCTATAAAGATGATAAAGCTGTGGCCAGTCTACACATTCCGTTCCTGTTTTATAACTAACCATTGTTATACCATTTTCTAATACGAATTTTCGCTAACTGGCAGTACATGAAAGCTTATAATTTCATATACACCAACAAATCACTCTTATTTTGCAAGTTCGGTCTCAACCACTCCGTCATCGAACTTGACTGCTCGAATCCGTATCTTTAATGGCGGTTTTGACGCGCCCCGTCCCCAGAGCCATTCGTTCACAGAACTGTCAATCTTTATATTTTCTCGTTCTGCCTTCATATGTCGCTCAAGGTAACTGCGCACTTCGTTCACAGATCTCTTTGCACGCTTCCAACGAGGCGTTCTCTTCACAACTCGAAGGGGTATCGTGTACACCCGTTCAACTTCAGCCATCTTCTAATCACCACTCTTCTATCAGACTTTAAGCTTACTCCGTCTCCAGTGTCTACGCTTAGGATGGTTTACCACCTTGCGGTTCGTCTTAGCAATCGCCCATGAAGGAACTCGTTGGTTCTGATTATGCGCCTTAGCAAGCCGTTTCTTTCGTCCTTTTGAATTCAAACTCATTTATACTACACATCCAAAATTATAAGCACGCTCGTCTTCACCTGCGTGTGATCTGTATGTCTCTCTTCTTAGGCATTGCCTTACTCAAAAGTTTTTTGAGTTGAGCATCATCGATCTTGCCTCGCACCCTGCCGCTCTGGGCGAGTGCTATGAGCTGGGATTCTATCTGCTCCACAAGATCTGCTTTTGTCATCTTCAATCTGTTCAGCCGTTCTCTTGCCTCAGGTGTCAGAATCTGGCGCATCACCGCTTGCTTCTGGGCATCCAGTTCAGCCATTTGATCCTGTTCGTCGATCTGTGCCTGTTGTCCCTGTAACTCCTCGAGACGACGCTTGCGGATCGCTTCAAGTTCATCACCCATAAAAAGCACACCTCAAATCTCAAATACTCTGATAGCCAATGCTAATATTTTGCAAGTGCTGGCATCTCCTCAACAAGCGAGAGCTTCACCTCATGAGAAGCATTATCAAGGAAGGATTGGCCCTTAGCTGTGATCAAGCGGCCCTCTTTTGAAGATTCAATGAACCCAACCTTCTCCAAGCCCTCAATAGCCTTACGCAACACAGCGCCACTCCCCCTCTCGAAACGAGGAGGCTTCGAACCACGCCTCTTCTTCCCACCATACACCGACCTGAGCCTCGCCACACCAACAGGACCATCAATATACACCCTACGGAGGATAGATGCACACCGCACATACCACCAGTCAGGGTCATCCGGGGGCAATCCCCTGTTCACACCTGTCTTCACAAAGACAGACCACTCAGGAGGAGTGATACCATCCATATCCTTCAACTTAGCCGAGACCTTACCGATCAACTCACTTGCAGGTACATCATAGACCGTTGTCATTCTTTCACCAGTAACAAACCAATTGATAGTTAAATATGAAACAGCGTGTTATCTCCAGTATACTATTTACCTCTTACGCTGCTTTCAGCGTCTCCGTGGCGTGTATGGTTTTATCTGAGAAAAAAAGTGACAGGGAAACCAAAAAGAAAAAAATCTAAACTGAAAAGAAAAACTATCTAAACTCCTCAGAGGCGCAGGTTTTTACAGCAGAACTTATATAGCAAGAGGGAGGGTTTTTACAGTTGTTGATCTCCACTGATCTGGTTTCTGGTCCCTTGTTCTTTTGTTCGGGGCATGGGTGTGATGGTCTGTTATTCTACTTCCATTCAGATTAAAAATCTGAAAGGTTTTTACGTAGTAGAAACACATAGAAGGCACACTTTCACGGAGTAAAAGGGCCTTGCCTGATGTGCGGGATGGTTTGAAGCCTGTGCATCGTCGCATTCTCTATGCCATGTATGAGCAGGGCATGACTTCTGATAAGCCGTATAAAAAGTCGGCGAGGATTGTGGGTGATGTGCTTGGTAAGTATCATCCGCATGGTGATGTGGCGGTGTATGATAGTATCGTACGGATGGTTCAGGTTTTTTCAATGCGCCATCCGCTTTTGGATGGCCAGGGCAATTTTGGTTCGGTCGATGGTGATAGTGCGGCAGCTATGCGGTACACCGAGGTGCGGCTTGCAGGGATTGCAGATGAGATGCTTGTGGATATAGAGAAGGAGGCTTGTGATTTCGCGCCGAATTATGATGGTAGTCTCGAAGAACCGACTATACTACCTGCAAAGCTCCCAAACTTGCTTGTTAACGGTTCTTCGGGTATTGCGGTTGGGATGGCGACCAATATGCCCCCGCATAATCTTGGGGAGGTGGTGGATGCTCTTGTTCTCTTGATCGAGAAACCTGGTGTGAGTGTCGCAGAGTTGATGGGTGTGATTAGAGGTCCTGATTTTCCAACGGCAGCCACAATCGTTGGGCGTGAAGGGATCGTGAGCGCTTATACCACTGGGAGGGGTAGTGTCAAGATCCGTGGGGTTGCCGAGATTGAAGAGATGGGTGGGCGGCAGAGGATTGTGGTTTTGGAGTTGCCGTATCAGGTGAATAAGGCAAGGCTTGTGGAGCAGATTGCAGATCTGGTTCGGAACAAGAAGATTGTTGGGATCGGTGATCTGCGGGATGAATCGGATAAGGATGGGATTCGGGTGGTGATCGAGGTTTCAAGGCATACAGAGCCGCGTGTTATTCTCAACCAGATCTATCTCCACACGCAGTTGGAGATGACTTTTGGGGTCATCAACCTTGCTATCGTTGACGGAGCGCCGAAGGTTCTCACCCTTGAAGAGATTCTGAATCATTACATCGAGCATCGCAAAGAGATCATCAGACGACGAAGTCGTTATGACCTTCGGAGGGCTCTGGAGAGAGCGCACATACTCGAGGGCTTGAAAATAGCGCTTGAGAATATTGAAGGTGTCATACGCATTATCCGCTCGTCACGGACACCTGATATTGCAAGAACAGATCTTATCAAAAACTGTAATCTGACAGAGTCACAGGCAAAGGCAATCCTCGACATGCGCTTACAGAGGCTTACCGCCCTTGAACAGGAAAAAATAAATGAAGAGCATGAAAAACTCCTTTTGACCATCGCGCGACTCAAAGAGATCTTGGAGAGCGAATCAGAGGTTCTTAAGATAATAAAGAACGAGCTTCTCGAACTGAAGGAAAAATATGCCAATCCACGAAGAACGAGTATAATTCAAGGAGAAGAGAGCTGTGCGATCGAGGATCTCATCACAAAAGAAGACGTTTTGATAACGATCACCCGCACAGGTTACATAAAACGACAGCCAGTAGACACCTATCGCCAGCAGCGTCGGGGTGGGCGTGGTATCATCGGCATGGAAACAAAGGAGGAGGATTTTGTCTGCGATCTCATGGTTGCATGCACTCACGACCAGATATTATTCTTCACAGACAGGGGGCGAGTGCACTGGCTGCGTGTCCACGAAATACCTGAAGGCAGCCGCCATTCCAGAGGCAAACCGATCATCAACCTCATTGAGATAGGATCTGATGAGAAAATAACAGCCGCAATACCAATAAAATCATTTGAAGATAATAAATACCTATTAATGTCAACAAAAAATGGAATAATTAAAAAAACAAGTCTTTCTGAATTTAAAAATCCGAGAAAAGGTGGAATAATAGCGGTAAATCTTGACGAAAGTGACAGGCTCGTCTCCGTGAAACTCACAGACCAAACAAAACAGATCATACTTGGAACACGCCACGGCAAAGCCATCCACTTCCACGAAGAACAGGTGAGAGCGATGGGACGAACAGCACACGGGGTAATAGGAATCAAACTCTCACACGAAGACACCGTGATCGGAATGGCAGTAGCAGAAGCAGATGCAACCCTTCTAACCATAACAGAGAACGGCTACGGCAAAAGAACAGACTTTGACGAATACCGAAAAACAAACCGCGGCGGACAAGGCATAATCAACATCACAACAAGTCTGAGAAACGGAGAAGTGGTGGGAATCAAAACCGTCCACGAGACAGACGAGATAATGATCACAACAGAAACAGGCATAATCATCCGAACACAGGTAAAAACCATCCGTGCACAAGGACGAAACACCCAAGGCGTGCGCATCATGAACGTACAACCCAACGACAGAGTAGTAGGAATAGCACGCCTTTCCACTTCTATGGAAAACATGCTCTCTACGCAGTAGAGAGACACGCCTACCACAAGAAGACGATATCGAACTGGAAATGGAAGGATCTTCAAAAGAACACGAGTCACTGACCCTGTTTTGAAAAACAGGGCATCAGGAAGATGCTCAGAGGTTCTCTTACCTTCTGGTTTTTAATTCAGGCACCATGTTTACCAATTTTAGATAACAGTCTGTATGTTTGTAAAGTTGCCTTTTGGCAATTTAGCGTCGTAAACACATTGTTAGCCGAAGTGCTTGTTTCCTAACAATTGTGATCAGTCTACCTGTAACCAACACATTTCCCTTTAAAAAGATCCTGATTGAACTGAATAAACGCCTCTTTTCCCTTGGTCCGTAGTACTTCTGCCAGTCTACTTCGAAAAGCCATTGTAGCCATCTGCTCTAACAAAGCTGGGAAGTGCATGCAACCACTTGGACCATAGACCTCCCTCATTTTTGTGTTGAAACCTGTGCCGACCTGGGTACCCACAAGTGCTTGGAGTGCTTCCTTTGCAGGATAACAAATATCTCCTCTACTACCTTCCATCTTAGTTACTCGTATTTCTCTCAAAACGAGATTTTCATCAAATTCCCCCACGATGCTAAATTCATATTTCACAGGTGGATCAGCATGAAGTGTATCTATTTGTGATACAGTAGTGTGTAGCAAGCCATCACATTGTTTGACCGATGCTTCTATTTTTCTGCTGATTATTTCCCTACAATCCCCTTCCAATAAATTGCTCATTGCTATCTCTTCGGTTAGCTCATTTATATGCAACATGGAATGCGTACCCTTAGTTTAATACTATATAAATATTGCCTCCGTCGGGGTTGTAAACTCCCTGAGTGTTGGCGATCATTATAGAAAGATCTATGTTGAAACTACAAAGTAAGCAACATCTCGCAGATTCAGCTTCTTTTGTCTGATTTTCCAGAAGATCATAGTAGAACGATTTTAGACAGATAATAAACCGTATCGTGTGAATAAAGGTTGTTTTTTATGTTAAATAACCATTTCTAACTTTTTAATCCGATTTGTTCGTATTTTGTCTCTTAACGTGTGATTCGATAGGAGTTTCAGTGGAAAAATCCAATATTGGGTGAGTTTGGATCTTGTTAGGGCATACCCTGCTGCAATTTGACTATGCATCACTTCCATGGACAATACCAAAGTTTTAACCATTAGAAAGTGTAAAGTGTTATGGATGGTTTTCTGCCTTTGTTGTGCCGAGGTGGCAGAGCGGACAAATCCAACGGGAGTCTTAACGCGGCAGGCTCGAGACCTGTTGTCCCTCTTGGGACGCTTGGGTTCAAATCCCAACCTCGGCGCTAACCTAACAAAAGAGAAAATTACTTG
>NJEL02000049.1 GCA_002254825.2 Methanosarcinales archaeon ex4572_44
TTCAAAAGTATTAAATAGTCTTCTTTTACATGTTGTTGCTTGTGTTTCTTCAGGGGTGATTTGCTTTGGATGACGTGAGCAGTGATTGGTTTGGTGACAAAGATCAGTGTCTTCTTGAGGAGATTGATCTTTCAAGAGTTGGGCATGTGTTGGATCTTGATCAGTATAAGATTGCTGAGATCTATGAAAAAGGTGCCAGCAGTTTTATTTCTCCTATTTTTTACAATAAAGGTTTATATCGGGTGCGGAATAGTGGTAGTGGTATTATTATTACGGATTTCGCGGTTTGTATTGAGAAAGTCGGTGCTGCGACTTATGAAGGGCTTGTTTCTGAGATGGGTGAGGATTGCGTTGATAAGCGGTTGTGGAGGGATGTTCCTGCTGGCGACGTGATTTTTTTCTACTCTTTGCGTAGGGAAGATGAGTTTGTGAGATCCAGCGGTGGTGAGGATCTGATAGTGGTCTGAGTTTATTGATTATTACACCTTCTATCTGTCAGGGAAGGTTTCCATCACCCATCAATTCCTTCTGCTTTTCAATATTCATCCTGATTAATATTTTAAAAATATTTTTTACTTCACCAGCGTCAAGATTCAACTCTGTAGCATACTCAGCCGCCCGATTGAGCACAATCTGATTCTGTACCTCATCATTGACCTGCTGATCCTCAACCCGCTTCTCCTTAAGCACCTTCCCCGCAAGTCTTGTTCGTTTAAGTACAAGCGCTATGATCTCCTTATCAATCTGATCTATCTCTTCACGAACCTCTCGAAGCGTCACAGTTTATCCTCCATCACATATGCACCGTTATTATTGATCTTCGTCTTTATGACTCTTCCGTTCAGACGACCCCACACACCCACAACTGCTTTGGTCGCATCCCCATCTGTAATCGCAACATAAGACGGGCCCGTACCACTGAGACTTGCAGAAACCGCCCCCGCCTCAAGTGCATCAAGTATCGGCGCGGGACTGAAGTCGAGAGCTGCGCAGTAAAGCAAGCCATTCAGCGTCATAGCATGCCAGTAATCTCCAGCCTCGGCTAATCGGTTCGCATCCTCAACCAATGGTGCTATAAGCCTAGCACGCAAAACATTCGCATCCCGAGAGAAAGCTCTCACCCGCGGTATATACACCACCACCTCGGACTCAACCTCTTCGCGCCGCAGAATTTCACAACTCCTATTATTGGTCACCACCACACCACCAAGACAAGACGCAGCAGCATCATCAAAGGCACCCGTAATAGTAACACCTGCCTTGACCGCAGAGCCAACCCCAATCCTCACCGCATCCTCACGCGACAAACTCTCCCCGATCGCCGCAAGCGTTGCCAATACTGTTGCATTCGCCGCAGCACTACTACTCTTAAGCCCACTCGCCTGAGGTATCTCACTACTCGTCTTCACAACACCCCCAAAGTCCAAATCAAAACGCGAGAGCGTATCCTCCACCGCAAGCTCGATAAGCCGCGTATCTCCTCCGCCCTCAATAACTCCATAAACACCCTTTTCCTCTTCTCTCAGCATAACCTCTGCAGAAGTATGTATATCAAGAGCAAAGGCAGCACCTCGAAACGTCGATATTGCATTCACTATCGTCCCAGCACCACATGCAGCCGCCCTACCACAAAACACCATACCCTTACCCGATGCATCATAATATATAAAAATACACGTTCACCGCTGTAGTCTATTTGTATAAGTTAAAGTAAGTTATTGGTAGAAAATAAGAGCAAAAGAGATGTTGAGCGCGTAATGGACATCCATCGCCATAGAAGATTTGGCAGTCTCCTCTGGAGCTACACGCCAACTTGACAGTTTCGATATGATAAAAATTAGACGGGCGTGAAGGGATTCGAACCCCTGACCTACAGCTTAGGAGGCTGCCGCCATATCCACTAGGCCACACGCCCAGATACTACTCAACAAACCCTAACTCATGTTAAACTTATCGGGGTCGTGACGTACAGTAGAGAGACTAATGCCGCGCTAGTAGCTGTTGATGCAAGATTCACGCCGTTGTTTGTGAGCATTCCCTTCTGCTGGAGTGTCGCACCGAAGAGGCTATCAATATTCGCACCGATCACGCCTCCGAGTGTTATCAAAACCAAGAAAATCGGGTTTGGTGGTACGAGCCCAACTGCAACGGCAAAGACCGCTAACACGAGAGCGCCTCCGATTGCCGCTGCCTCGCCCAGAAGTGTCACCCCGCCATCCGTTCCAGGCGCTGTTTTCTTGAGCGTGGTTATCATCAGCGGAGCATTCTTTGAGGTCTGACCGATCTCGCTTGCAAGGGTGTCAGCAAGCGCTGTTGCAAGCGATGCAAGGTATGCAATGAGTATGGCATCCTGGTGTGCTGGAATAGTATGGTACGCTATTGCAAGGCTTGCGGCTGGAAGCGAGTTCGAAAACACGTTCCTGTATCCACGAACACCGCTTTTTCCCTCTCCGAGCCCCACTGACGCCTTATACTTATATTTGTACTTCGTGAATCCACTACCTATGGCAAAGAAGAGGCTGAGTGCGAGGAACCATCGCAGATCTGTGAATATTACAATCAACATCCCGATAAGCGTTGCCGTGATCATGGCGCTGACATCTGCCATATCTTTTCTGTATGCAACGTAACTTATCAGGAGTGCCACTGTAATCGCTGCTACAAGTTCCTCCAATGGTGGTGCGTATCCGATACTTGCAAAGAGCCAGATGCTCATAACCGTGCCGATGGTTTCGGTGTGATCCTTCCCACGATGTGGTATGACCATCAACAGGGCAGCGGTCAGGCTGCCGATCACACTGAGAAAGAGGATGTTTTCGGGTTGTAACTGGTTTTCTGAGAGCACAAGGCTTACTATGCTTGCAACAAGCGTGGCATTAAAAAGATACAAGAATATCGGTTTTGCCTCCCTGCCCATTGCTGGAAAAGACACACCAGATAGTTCACTTCTGCCGCCCACCTTATTGTGCAGCTCTATCTCTGTTAGGGTGACTGCTATGGTGATTATTGATACTGACACTCCTATTATGTAAAAATCAAGGGTGTAACCGTTCCAACAGAGCACAATCCGCAGTAGAACCAGTAGAAATAGTGAAAGGCTTATGTTGAATGGACGTTGAAACCAGGTTGCTCGTGTCCTCTTCAGGGCGAAGAATGTCAGCATGAGGGCGAAGATGAGTGTGGCAAAGGCGTAATCTTTTATCAGAGGCTGTGTAAATATTATAAAACCTATGAGCAATTCTGGAATATATTTATAGTATTCCATGTATAAACCCTTCAAAGCGTGTATTTGAGAAATACTTTGTCGTCAAATTTGAGATAGGGTGTGGTGGAATGGAACTTCTCCAGAGAGTATACGAGAGAAAGCTTCTACGATCGATTAGACAGGGCACTATGCCACAACACGTGGTACTGGTGTTGAACGAATCAGATGTGTTATCAGACGAGATCAATAGACTCGATTGTTTTGCTGGGTGGTGTGCGGAGCTTGACATCGGTACACTGACCGTGTTCGTAAGCATTATAGAAGAGGGTATGGGACGACAGATCGGTGAACGGCTAACAGAAGAGATGAAAGAAAACCTCTTACGGGTTACAGATAACATACACGTCTATTGCAGAGAGAGGATCGTGGATAACACACGGTGTGAGAACCATGGCTTGCGGATCAATCTTGCAATCGGTTATGGTGGGCGCTTCGAGATCACGAATGCAATAAAAGAGATTATGAAGATGATTATGAGGGGAGAACTTGCACCAGAAGAGATCAGCGAGGAGGTGATCGAGGAACACCTCTGTATCCAATGCGAGCCAGACCTTGTGATCCGATCGGGAGGCAGGAGGCTCACAGATTTCCTGATTTGGCAGACAGTATACTCTGAATTTTATTTCACAGATGTAAACTGGGAAAATTATAGAAAAATAGATTTTTTTCGTGCTATTAGGGACTACCAGAAGCGACAGCGGAGATACGGAGAATAAAACCCCCTTATTATAATTGATGTTAAACTATTAATTTATAGTTTTATAATTTATATGTAATTATTTTAAAAATCAAATACGAAAGGATGAAACAAAGAGTATTCCACGACAAAACTCTCGTTCAAACTCACCCGTGGGAGCAGGACCTGCTGGCATGACTGCGGCGTACTACCTTGCAAAGAAAGGCGTGAAGACTATAATATTTGAACGCAAACTGAGCCCAGGCGGTGGTATGTGGGGCGGTGGAATGATGTTCTCACGCATTGTCGTTCAGAATGAAGGAAAAGAGATACTGGACGAATTTAACATCTCATCAGATAGATACGAGGAAGACTACTGGGTAGCTGATGCCATAGAATCCACATCAGCGATAGTATTAGAGACAATAAAAGCAGGAACCCGTATTTTCAACCTCATAAGTGCAGAGGATGTAATGATAAGGGAAGATAATCGAATAAGCGGACTTGTCTTGAACTGGAGTGCCGTGGAGCTCGCAAATCTCCACGTCGATCCGCTCGCTATAAGATCGAAGGTCGTGATCGATGCAACAGGACATGAATGTGAGATCTGCAAGATCGTACGCAACAAAATCGGCGCAGAACTATCCACAGAGACTGGAGGAGTGGTTGGGGAGAGATCAATGTGGGCAGATATCGGAGAAAGAGAGATCCTCAACAACACGAGAGAGATTTATCCTGGACTGGTCATCACTGGAATGGCTGCAAATGCAGTCTTGGGTTCACCAAGGATGGGTGCAATATTCGGCGGAATGCTTCTATCTGGAAAACGAGCAGCTGAGCTGATATTAAAAGAAATACTGGTGTAAAATTAGCGTGAATGAAACTTATCAGATTATAATAGAAATTATAAATAACTGGAAGCATCCTTATGTTCGATTGAGCAGTTTTAGCATCTCTTCTATATTTACATTTTTTCCATAGAGATGGATGTCCATCACGTTGTTGCCGTGACATTCTACACAGCTTATGTTGCGGGGACGGTGTATTGTGACGATGTTGCCATTGCTCGTTCTCAGTGGATCGGGGTAGTTGTGACACTTGCCGCAGTTTGTAGCGTTCTCTTCAATGCTTGGTACTGTCTGTTCTTCGCCGTGACAACCATTACATGGAACGCCGTCCTCAGACATTGGATGTGTGTCATGGTCGATAGTGTGGCAGTACAGACAGTATCGTGACATATTCTCATGTACGCTCTCTGCTGCTGGCACACCTGGTTTACCTTTCATGTGGCAGTTCTCGCACGCGTTTGTGGGCTCTTGAGCGATAATGCCCGGTGTACTCGTTGGCGTTTGTGGGGTTGGTAGGGGTTCGGTTGGAGCTGGGGCGGTTATTGTTTTGTTCTCTACAAATATTTGGTTCGGCTCGCTTGTGATGCTTGAAAAAGCTATTATAATTAATACCACTATTATTATCACTGCTGGGATTATCACAGGTATTCTGAATATTCTTGAACCTTTCATCCAGAACCTATGATCTCCTTTTGTGATTTAACAGTTTTCATTTTTACCAACCAGCACCCAGCCTTCATCCGATCACTACAACTCACAAATCCGATTTAATTTCTTGAATAATAAATAATCAAGAGCTGTTTATGAAATAAACAGCATGAAAAATGTAAAAATTAGAAAAAGTATTAAACTGTACAGTTATAATGTAAAAAAATGGTGAAAACGTTACGATATCTGTTTCTACGTATAGCTGCTGAACCTTGATTGATGCGCCTCGATTACATCGAAGCTGCTGGCTCACATTGTAAGCAGGATAGTTGAAAATATATCTCTGCACAAGACAAAATAAAAACAAAACCTCTATAGGCGAAAAGCGCTAACAAACCCTGTAGGCGAAAAGCGCTAACAAACCCTGTACCTATTAAGTACGGGGTATAGTGACTTAGGTGGTGAGAAAATATGGCAGAAGGAATTCCATTAGAAGAATACAAAAAGGCGTACGGGGAAATAGTGTCGGAAGAGGAGAATTCCATTAGAAGAATACAAAAAGGCGTACGGGGAAATAGTGTCGGAAGAGGAGAAAAGAGATTTTTCAGTTCACCTGGTAGCGTACGTGATAGTTAACGCTATGTTGATAGCCATCAACTTCATATATTCTCCCGATGATATCTGGTTCTTTTATCCACTCATAGGTTGGGGAATCGGTATATCAATGCACTACCTATTTGGTGTTCGTTGGATACAGAAAGAGCTTAAGGGAAGAGAAGCGAAAGCAGAATATAGAGCGAGAGGGAAGAAATAATGTTTTATTCGACTTACGTTGTCGTTGTGATCGCTTGAATCGCAGAGAATTTTATATATAGTGAAGAGAATTACCGAAAGGAAAAGAGAGCTGAAAAATGATTGCTCTGAAGCATGCAGATGGATGCCCCCGAATTCATTCGGGGGTGGCACGGCCGGGGCTTTAGACATTACCCAGAACTTAAGGATTTATTCATAGTCGCAAGAATCTGTGGGAGTGGTAGATGAGTTATCGGGCAACTGTACTGTGAGATTGTGCGCGTACTTTTTGAGTTCTTTGATCAGTTTTTCTGGGATCCATGTGGGTTTTTTGAATGTGAAGTTGGCATCTGGATTGCACTGGATCAACCGTGTCACGTTCTCAAGTGCGACGAGAACGGCTTCGTGATCCCATACTGTAACCTCGGCGTTGAACGGATAAGTCTCGCGCAAGAGGGCAGGATATGCGCCGAAGGGTGGCTTGAAGTCCATCACATAATCGAAATCGGAGAAGTTCTCGATTGTGTCATTTTTTTCTTTGATCAAAACCTTTCCTTTGAGGTCGAATCGCGTTTGGTATCGTTCAAATCGACGGATCTCTGAACGTCTCGCTGATTCGGGCCCAGAGTAGAAGAAGGTTGACTTTGGCATCCGATCAAGTCGTTCGATCCAATCGCTATGGTTCACAGCAGTGCACTGTTTGACAAGACGCATCTCTTCAAAGCTCACGTAGAGATTGTGGCGTGCAATCAACCCCTCGTCGCTGGCAAGCTCTCCAACCGTGTGTGTTGAGCAGATCGGGCAGGAGCAGGGGAGGTATCGCAGATCTTGGATATGATATGTGCCGCGATCAGTCATGTACCTTCCATCCTTCGCATAGAGGGCATAGGCGGCAGAGTCAAAGAGGTCGCAGCCGAGTGCGACCGCAAGCGCAAACATCATCGGATGGCCAGCGCCAAAGAGGTGAACTGGCGCTGCGGGTGGAAGTCCCTGCTTTGAAGCCACGATCACCCAAACGAGATCACGATACCGATAAGACTCCATCAACGGAACAACAGCACCGAGAGGGTATAAGTCAAAACCAAGCTTTGACGCCTCTTCTCCAGCACGCCGCCGAAGCTCCTGAAAGGTTGAGCCCTGGACGGTTCCAGCAAGAAGCATCTCGCCGCGCTCAACGCAAGCTGCTTCCCTCAAGCGCTCAAGCGTCACATCAAGCTCTCCTGCAGCACGGGAAAACGTGACATCAGGGGGTGTTGGAATATCGAGCGGGACACCGATGTCAGAACCGATAGCCGCTTGAAACTCCACAATCTCACGTGAAGAGACATCAAGACTCCCGTATTGAGAAAGCTGGTATGAACCCGAGTCTGTCATGATCGGACCATTGAAACCGAGAAAACCGTGCACACCCACCTCAAGCGCCGCAGAGCGAAGCTCCATATTACGATGGATGATATATGAGTTTGTGATCAACCCCTCTGCACCGATCTCTGCAAGCTCGCCTGGCGGGACGTTCTGACGGAAAGGGTTCACCACAGGTAGGATGGCTGGCGTCTCGATTACGCCGTGCGGAGTCTCCAATCTACCGATTCGCCCAGCACAATCCTTAGCAACTATTTCAAATAAATAAGACTTCATCGCTCAAAAATAAATGAATACATTAGGAAAAAGCGTTTCAATCGTCTTTGACAAAGTATTCACCAAGTATTCTATATTTAATCTCTATTATTTGCTCAACACCAGGTCCTCCAAGTTCAATTGGCGATACCCCTTTCAGGTCTGCCTCAACCAAAAGAGGATCAAAGGGTATAATGCCAATCACGGGGATTCCCAGAAGAGAGAGCTTCTCCTCGATCAGACTGCTGTCCGTTGCCTTGTTTATCACCGCTGCAAAATTCGTTATCCCTATCTCGCTTCCAAGCTCAACAATCCGCAGAGCAGTCTGGATCGAACGCGCGCCAGGTTCCACAACCATCAGCATCAAGTCAATGCCGCGAGTAGTGCCACGTCCCAGATGCTCAATTCCAGCTTCCATATCAAGTATCACCGCGCTCGAATCCTTCAATATCACGTGCCGCAGGAGTGCTCTGAGAAAAGATGATGCAGGGCACATACAACCACCCCCGCCGCGCTCCACAGTCCCCATCACAAGCAACCTCACACCATCAGGGCCCACAACCCCAAAACGCCCCGTAATATCATCCACTTTTGGATTGACCTTAAAAAGCCCGTCCACACCGCCCGCACGCTCCTCTATCAAATCTTTAAGCTCAGTAAGCGGTTTCGGCGGATCCCTGACCCCAATGCTCGACGCAAGATTCATACTCGGATCGGCATCAATCGCCAGGACATCATAACCCTCACGCGCCAGAAGACGAGCAAGAGTACCAGAGATGGTCGTCTTCCCAACACCACCCTTGCCAGACACCGCAATCTTAATCATAAACAAACACTCTCCGCAATAAAAACCTGTGTACAATCGTAACATTCATGAAAATCGTTCAACAGAAACAGACGCATAAACAGGTAAACAACCAATGGGTTAAAAAGAATTACTACCAACAAAGCTCATCAACAAACACCCCTCGATTGGCTGGATCGGAAATATCAGGAGGTGATGAAGCAGGTGCTTATATCATCGCCTCAAGCGACCTGAAGTAAAACCTATCTATCAGTTGGAAGCAGTTTGAAATTTCTAAAAGATAGATTTTAGGGTATAATTTAAAAATACATAATTTTTTTATTAAGATACTTATAAAACTCCAGTTGGTTTCAAAACTTGCTTTTTATTTTTCTCGCATTTTGCGCGGGTGATGAATGTTCGAACACGGTATTCGTCTTTCACACCGTTTACTTCAACACCTGATGCTGTGTCTACCCCGTGTGGTTTCACGCTTTGCACAGCTTTTTTTATGTTTTCGTGGTTCAGTCCTCCTGCGAGGATCACGGGGAGTTTGGTTTTTTCTACGATCTTTCGGCTTGTGCTCCAGTTGTGTGTTCTGCCTGTGCCGCCGCCTCCGCCGTGTCTTTGGGTGTCGAGGAGTACTGCGTCTATGTATGTGGATATTTTTTTGATCTGTTCGTCTACGTCTTGTGGGGTCTGGTTTTTCTCGATTCCTATGGTTTGTACGATCTTGATATTGTTTTTTATTCTGAGGTCTTGGATTGCTTCAAGCAACTTCTGCTTTGGGTCTGTGTGGATCTGGATGGATCCGGGGCGCGCTGTCTCTGCCATGTGATGGATCTCTTCAGGGCTTTTGGGCATTATCACGAGCACGCTTTCAACGAAGATTGGAACTTTTTTTATTAGTGTTGTTGCTGTTTTGAGTGTGATTCTGCGGGGTGTTTCTACAGGCACTTCTGTGATGAAACCGACGGCGTCGGCGCCTGCTCTAATGGCAAGTTCAAGTTCGTCTTGGTTTTTGATTCCGCAGATTTTAACGCGTAACACTTTTGATCAACTCATCTAGGACGTCAGGATTTCCTGCTTCTTTCACAAACTCTTTCAGCTTTCCGAGTCCGCTTCCATCATCAATCACGCTGCACGCAATTTGAATTCCTTCCTGTAAGTTTTCCACCATTCCACTCAGTAGGACGGCTGCTCCTGCGTTAAGCACAACAATGTCTCGTTTCGCACCTTTTTTGCCAAGCAGTATTCGTATGATGTCGCTTGCATTTTCGATGGGTGAGCCACCCTCGATCTCTTTTATCTCTGCACGTGGCAGTCCAACATCATCGGGCGTGATGCTGTAGCTTGTGATTTGCCCGTCTTTTAGTTCTGTTACATCTGTCCTGCCTGTTGTGGTGATCTCGTCAAGCCCATCTCCGTGAACTATCATGGCACGTTTCACCCCGAGGATCTTGAGCGTGTTTGCAAAGATTTCGCACAGGTTTTTATCAAAGCATCCGACGAGTTGTGCCTCTGCACCAGCAGGGTTTGTCAGAGGTCCCAAGACGTTGAAAACGGTTCTCACACCGAGTTCTCTCCGTACGCCTGCCACGCGTTTCATTGAGGGGTGAAAGATCGGTGCGAGCATGAAGCCAATTCCAATTTTCTCTATGCATCTCTCCACTCGTTCGGGTGGCAGATCGATTGTTATCCCGAGTGCTTTCAGTACGTCTGCACTGCCCGATTGTGATGTGATTGAGTAATTGCCATGCTTTGCCACAGGCACTCCTACTGCAGACGCAATTATGGCTGCAGCAGTGCTGATGTTGATCGTATTCTTCGCATCCCCGCCTGTTCCACAGGTATCAACGAGTCTACCTGAGACATCTGGGTGTATCGTTCTCGCGGCGTCTCTCATACCTTCTGCAAGTCCAGCAATCTCGCTTGGCACTTCACCCTTCATTTTGAGAGCGATTAAGAAAGCTGCGATCTGTGCATCACTTGCAGTTGTGAATATCATCCCCATAGCGTCCCTTGCTTCGCCTTCATCAAGATTTTCTCTTTCTGTGAGCTTCTGAATATACTTCTTCATAATTATACACCTTCCGCTTAATCTTCCTCGTTGCATGATTTATTCTTTTCCGAGAAAGTCTCTTCGCAGGATTAAATAGAAGGTTTTATAACTGATAATTGTTGTTTGTCATTTGAGGTGTCTCACTTTGGTGTTAATACGTTCGAATGCCACGTCAGAGATTAGTATAAGGAAGTATACGCCTGTTAATGCTCTGGGTTATCTTTTATGGTTTCTCATAGCGGTTTTCTGCATACCGATTGCTCTATTCTCCCTACCAATGCTGTTCAGGTTGCTGTTCAATACGTTCTTCCATTGAACTACAATACTCTCAGATCTCTTTCAAGTGGACTGGATGGCTTATACCAACAACTGGATTTTCCATGGAGCGTCATCCTTTAGTAGTGATTGATGGAATATGAGTCGTTATTGGGGCTGTGGCCTAGTCCGGAAGGGCGACGGGCTCCAGCGGAATATGTCATTGTTATGATGAACAACGGGTCAACTGAGCCACTCCAGACGTGGAGGGCGTTGAAGAACCGTTGGAGCACTGAACACATGTCATTCCAGTGCTTGAAGCCGATCACTCTGTAATCGGCTGCTGCTTGCAAAGTAAGTAGCATCCATCATCCGGAGAGACCCGTCGATCGTGAGTTCAAATCTCACCAGCCCCACATTCAATCCTACTCAGCACATAAGCCATAACAAGTCAATTGGAACGCGAATCTTCGTTCTGTTTCCTGTCGTTTTAAATCATTAAGCTTATTAGACATGGTGTTTATCTCCCCGTTCTATTGGAGAGGTGTTTTATGAAGGAGTATCGCTCGTATGATGATCTGCCCAAGATCAAACTCCCACTTGGCCAGGAGGTTTTCATCAGTGACAGTACCATTCGTGACGGTTCTCAGATGGCTGGCGTTGTTTTGAAGAAGCGTCATAAGCTTACGATATATGAGTATCTGCACAGGATGGGGATTGAAAAGCTTGAGGCGTTCGTCTTTAACGATCGGGATCGTGATGCTGTTCGTGCCATGCTCGATCAGGGATACGAGTTTCCAGAGGTCACTGGTTGGGCGAGAGCCAATCCGAAGGATATCGATTTTGTCCTGAGCATGGATGGGCTCGGTGAGACAGGGATCTTGATGTCGGTCTCGGATCCGCACATAACTGATAAAATGGGGCTCTCTGGACGGGATGAGGCACGGGATAAGTATCTCGGTGCTCTCCAGTATGCTGTTGACCATGGACTTCGCACCCGGGCACATATTGAAGATATGACTCGTTCTGACATCGAGGGCTTTGTCTTACCGCTCGTCGCCGATATAATCGAGATAGATCCTGAGTGTATCATCAGGCCATGCGACACGCTCGGTTTCGGGGTGCCTTTCATAGACGTGGGCGAGCCTTTTGGAATACCGTACATCGTAGATTCCTTGAGGAGGATCGGTGTTAAGAACATTGAGTCGCACATGCATGACGATTTTGGGCTTGGTGTCGCAAACACGCTCTCAGCCTACTGGTGTGGTGCTAACTGGACGAGCGTGACATTTCTTGGTATCGGCGAGCGTGCTGGGAACGCCGAGCTTGAGAAGATACTGTTATTCCTGAAACAACGCGTTCAGGGATTTGACAAGTACGATCTCGCAAGTATCGGTGAATTCTCTCGTTTTATGGAGGATGAGATCGGTATCCGCGTGCCACGCAACAAGGCGCTCGTGGGACGCAACGTCTTTGCACATGAGAGCGGGATTCATGCAGCAGGTGTAATCAAGAATCCGTTCACGTATGAGCCCTATCCACCCGAGTTGATCGGGGCAGAGCGACAACTCTTAATCGGGGACTCTTCAGGGCTTGAGGTGATCCGTCACAAGGTCGAGGAGGAAATGAATGAGCTGATGCACGTTGCAACCATCGCTCTTGACAAGAACGATCCACGGATACGAGCGATCCAGCGAGATATTCATAAACTGTACGATACCGAGCAGCGAGTATCCTGTATCTCGGATGAAGAGTTGCGCGGCTATGTCGAGAAATATTTCATGTTCGAATCAATAATCGAGAAGGATATTCACAGCAAGAAGATGATAGAGGAGGATGTTGAAAATGAGTGAAGAACTAAACCCAAGCGGCGTTTTAACCCTGCTTGATCACTGGATAGAGCACAACGAGAAACACAGTGAGAGCTTCAACGAGTGGGCATTGAAACTAAAAGACGCAGGCTACACGAGAGTCGGGGAAGAGATCATACGTGCAGCAGAGAATATGGATCAATCAACCGAATGCCTGAGAAGAGCAAGAGAAGAAATCAAAACGTAGATTGCCTATGAAGAAGATCGGAGTGCTCGTATCTGGGAGAGGCTCGAATCTCCAAGCCAT
>NJEL02000050.1 GCA_002254825.2 Methanosarcinales archaeon ex4572_44
ATCGGAGAAATCCAATATACCATGCTACTGTTGTTGGGCGTCCGCCGATGGAGGATGCATATCTTGGCAAGGCGACAGAAAGAATATTCCTGCCACTTTTACGTTCTCAGTTCCCTGAGATCGTGGACATGAATCTGCCTGTTGAGGGTGTTTTTCATAACCTTGCTATTGTTTCGATTGATAAGAGGTATCCGGGTCATGCAAGGAAGTGTTGATGTACATGATATGGGGCAGGTGCTCTGGGCGGTCACGACCAGGATTGATCCAGCGCGGGATGTGGTCTTGATCCCGAACGCTCCGACCGATACGCTCGATCACGCGTCTTCAATCCCAAATCTTGGTTCGAAGATGGGCATCGATGCCACGATAAAGCGAGAGGATGAGGGTTTTATGAGGGAGTGGCCTCGCGTTCTCAGCATGAGAGAGGATATAAAAAAAATGGTGGATGAAAAATGGGGTAGTTATGGGTTGTAGACCCTTTATTTTTCTACCTCACCTTCTTCGAGCTGGCGCATGATCTCTTCGTATTCGAGTGGGTGTTCAGCCTTCATCTGTCTCTCAGATATCATACCTGCTACCCACACTTTTGACATCGGGAAGAGATCTGGGTTGTAGTGCACGTTCCACCAGTGCCATATTACGATGGCAAGTGTTGCAAGGAGTGATTCATCGCTGTGGATGATGTGCATTATATGCACGAAGGATAGTGGCAGGTAATCCCATAACTGTGGCAAGAGGAGAATAGGTCCTGATAAACACATGATCACCATGCCCCAGAGAGCGCCCCAGTAGTCGAATTTTTCCTTCCAACTGTATCTTGCATATTTGGGAAACTCTGCTTTTCCAAAATAGTATTTCATGAGCTGCCAGAAGTCTTTCAAATCTTTCAGGTCAGCATCGGGCACTAATGCTTTGGGACCACGGTCTATCAATAGGTAGAAGACGACATGGTAGATCCCTATCAAAACCATTCCAACGCCTGCTGCGTGATGGATGAGTGTTCGCATCTCGTATCCACCGAGAATATCTATCAATATAGGCGCCCACCACTGATCATTGTACTTTATAGGCATTCCTGTTATAACCACCAGAGAAAACGTGATCACTATCCCTAAGTGCTGGAGTACCTGGTTTGTTGTGAAACGTTTGAAGTACTTTTCCTTTCCAACGTCTGGGTTCTTCATTTCTTGCGACATCACTTTCACCTCTTTTTAAAAGTGTTTCTTCATCTTGATTCGTGTGAGCAGGTCCAGTAGGACGAAGATTATCAGTACGATCACAACTGTGCATGTGAGAAGGATGAAGAAGATCTCGATGTAGAATGCCAGGTTGATTGGGCCAAGATAATAGGCTCGCTCCTTCGTATCAAGCCCTGACTTGTCAAAGACGAGGTCGGGTGTTTGTTCATGTTGGTCGTAGTGCGTCATGCCCATCCACACTCTGGCACCAGGATTCACACCTGGGTGGCATCCTTCTTTGCCACACGTGCCTCCGAGATTAAAATCGGATGTGGATGATGTTTCGTCGTCCTCGCTTTTGACTGCATGAGTACCGTGACAGTCCAGACATGTTGCAGCCTTCAACTGCCCAAATTTGAAGGCTTTCCAGTGATACGAAGCCTCGTAAGTCGCAAGGACGTGTGTGTTAACATCATACTTTTCCATCATATCATGATCGTCGTGGCAGTCTACACACATCTCAAGCTGGTTCGGCCTGTACGTTGGTGAGGCAGGGTCTGATACCGATAGAATATCATGCCCGCCCCCGTGACAATCACGGCACTCTGGAGCGTCATGTTTCTCGGATGTTACCCGATGCACACTTGCTTCATAATCATCGCCGACGTCCTCGTGGCACTTTGAGCAGAATTCTAGAGTTTCAGTCCTTGTCGGTGCGCCAACAAAGTTGCCCGACATCACATCTCTCGTGATCAGACTGACGTTTGGGAGAACAACGCCACCATGACAGTCCATGCAATCAACACCATTTGCATGATGGACGCTCTCTCTAATCTCGGTAACCGCATCGCTGTGACATGAGTAACACTGGGAGTCTCCTTCTGCCATGGCTGCTGTTGGCAGCATGATGGCTAAAGCTAGCATGAGTTGCAGTACAATCATGACTCTGACCACTTTTCCATTTGTTCCTCTTTTCAGCCTCTCAAGTTCGAACTTCAATATATATCACCTACATTTGATAATATGCATATCGCTTACGCATCAAATTGTTTGACCATACGCTACTATGGGTCGTAATTAGAGTCAGTCGCTATAAAAAGTTTGTTCTTTTGTTCTGAAAAAAGAGGATAATGGTCTCGCATCACCACGCCCTCATCCTACAATCGATAGAAAAGACTATAACTCTACCAGTGCATTCATGGATATGACAGTCAATAGCAAGGTCTTCTGTATAAAAGTGTTTTTGTTGTAGAATTATGATAGAATACTGATTTGATCGGTCGCTTGGGTGATTTGAATGGGAAGAGAGCTTAGAACTCCAATTGTCTCTGTGATGGGGCACGTGGATCATGGCAAGACAACCTTGCTCGATAGGATTAGGGGTACTGCTGTTGCTGAGAGAGAGGCTGGACTGATCACCCAGCACATCGGGGCTACAGAGATTCCCATAGA
Source organism: Methanosarcinales archaeon ex4572_44 (assembly GCA_002254825.2). Lineage (GTDB taxonomy): Archaea > Halobacteriota > Methanosarcinia > Methanosarcinales > EX4572-44 > EX4572-44. Next base: position 2,631 of record NJEL02000050.1, read on the forward strand.
GGTTATCCAGAAGATCTGCGGCAAGGATGCGACCGGGAAGATCACGCTCCCGGGGCTTCTCTTCATCGACACGCCCGGGCATCGCGCATTCACCACTCTGCGCTCGCGGGGCGGGGCGCTCGCAGATATCGCTGTTCTGATCGTTGACCTAAACGAAGGTTTCAAGCCCCAAACCATCGAATCGCTAAAGATACTGAAGGATCACAAGACCCCTTTTCTCGTGGCAGCAAACAAGATCGATCGCCTACACGGATGGGTTGTGACTGAAGATTCAAGCTTCCATAAGACTTACAGTGCGCAGGCAGAGCATGTGCGGCACAGGCTCGATGAAATGGTCTATGAATTGATAGGAAAGCTCTACGAATACGGGCTCAGTGCTGACCGATACGATCGGATCAAGGACTTCCAGAAGAATATAGCAGTGGTGCCGCTCAGTGCAAAGACCGGCGAAGGAATACCAGATCTATTGATGGTGATACTCGGCCTTTCACAACGATTCCTCGAGAAAAACCTCTCCTATAGCACCACACACATGGGTGTCGGAACTATACTCGAAGTGAAAGACGAGGTAGGGCTCGGAACTACACTTGACATGATACTCTACGACGGCAAGATCGCGGTTGGAGACAGTATAGCGGTCGGAAGCATAGGTGGTGCCATAACCTCGAAGGTGCGTGCCCTCCTCAAGCCAGCACCTCTCTCTGAAATCCGTTCAGAAGAGGGTTTTGCCCATGCAAAAAAGGTGATCGCTGCTGCAGGCATAAAACTGGTTGCACCGAATATAGAGGGTGCAGTTGCAGGTGCACCCCTCCGCGTCATCGATTCCGGGACACAGGATGGTGTGGTGAGAGAGATGCAGCAGGATATGAAGAGCATACTGATAGAGACCGACACCACAGGTATCACCATAAAGGCAGATACCCTCGGCTCGCTTGAAGCCATTGTGAACGAGCTTAAAAGAGATGACATACCAATTAGAAGAGCAAACATTGGTGATATAACCAAAAAAGATATAATAGAGACCAATATTTTAAAAGACGAGTTTTATAGAGTTATTATTGGATTTAATGTAAAATTACTGCCTGACGCAAAGGAAGAGCTTAGAGAGAGCGATGTGAAGCTATTTCTCGGCAATGTAATATACAAGTTGATCGAAGACTATGGGTTATGGGTGGAAGAGCAGAAACACCTCGTGGATAAGAAGCAGAGCGAGGTTATAGTGAGACCTGGGCGAGTCAAGATACTCCCACACTGCATCTTTCGCCAGAGCAAACCAGCAGTGGTCGGAGTACAGGTGCTCGGGGGTGTGATCAAAACGAGACTCAATTTGATGAAAGCGGACGGAACACACGTGGGTGTGATCAAAGGACTGCAAGACGCGGGAGAGAACATAGGTGAAGCGCGGTACGGGGACGAAGTTGCGGTTGCAATCGATGGACCCATCGTGGGCAGACAGATCAAAGAGAACGATCTACTCTACGTCGAGATACCCGAGCGTCACTCAAAGATACTCGAATTCGACCTCAAAGACAAGCTCTCACCAGACGAATTCGAGACACTAGAGGATTTCCTTGCGATAAAGAGAAAAAATAATGTTTTCTGGGGAAAATAACGGTCAGTGATCTAAAATGAATCTTTTCGGCAAGAAAAAAGGTCAGGATATAGCCCAGCTCGAAGAAACAATCACCCAGTTAAAACAGGAGAATGAAACCCTGAGAGAGCGATTTAAAAAGACGGTTGAGCGTGAGAAGCGTGCCCTTGCAGAAAGACAACAGGCTCACGAAGAAGTGAAGATACTGAAAGAAAAACTTGAAAAAGCAAGCCAGAAGAGCGAGCAAAGAAAAAGAGAAGAACACGAACAAATAGAGAAAAGAAATGTAGAAAAAAGGATAGACGCATGGAATACAAACAATACAAGCAGCATGCTCGGCACAAACAGTCTAAGTGGCGTTGGTCTGAAACGACACACCGCAAGCAAGGCAAAACTCTTCGAGATCTTAAAAGAACTCAGGAGCATTCGCGCAGAGAGAGAAACCCTCCAAACAATCTACCTCCAACCAAAAGAGCTCCCTCCAAAATCGCTCCTCACAGAATGCCCCCAGCTCGAAAAAACAGTGAAAAACCTTGCCGCACAGACAGGATGCGCCATTTTCCACGACCAAAACCACATAATCCACCTCTTAATAATTCCACCATTCACAATCACACACCCCACCCACCAACAGTCAACAAAATTTAACACAAATCCGCTCTGCAAGTTATTTGACCCAAAAACCCTAATTCTCGTTGTAATCGCACACGCAGGGCACGGTTTTGTGATGCTCGCAACCCCAAACGAAGTTCTCTCGCACAAAGAGGTGCACTCAAGCGTCAAATCAAAACACACCAAAGGCGGGTGGAGCCAGCGCAGATTCGAACGACTCCGCGAAGAAGAGATCAAACACCACACGGGAAAGATGAGAGAGTTGATTGAGACAATACTCGAAAAAAAACCAGCCCAAATAATTGTATCAGGCGATAAACGAATCTTAAAAGAATTATTTGACGATCAAAGCGTTATATATCGAAAATTCGACGCTATCCAAGGGTACGTGCCAGAAAAAATACTGCGAGAAATACTCACAACCACAATATACACATACTAATATGCTCGAAGAAGTATCAGCCCCAACTTTCCCACGCTCGAATGAATTCGGGAGCATCCACGTTTGTTATAGGCTGGACTTTAACATTTTAAATCCTTTCTTTCAATGAAATGGAAATTGAAGCATAAAGGCTATTCCCATTATCAATTGTGGGAGGATATAAATATAAATGAGCCGTTTTACAGGATGTAATCCATTTGTGTATTTTGCTATTATTGGAACTGAAAGCCATCCGAGAATGTAAAAGATAAGATAAATATATCCTGTTTTTATATAACTAAAATAATAGGGAAGGTTCATATCGTACATGGGTAGGAGTATTTTAACAAGTAACGTCCAAAACCCACCAAACATAAAATACCAACCAAGCAGGAAATTAGAAAATAATATCCAAGTTAGTACTTCAATTAATTGAAAAAATCCTATCTCCCTGTATTCCATTAAGGAAAAGAATACTAATATCTCTGATAGGAGAACCACTAAGATAATACCTAAAGCGATTTTATCGAATTTTTCCATTTTCCATCCCTATTTTTCTATTCATCACATAAGCCCCATCCATGCCACACTCGAATGAGACAGGAGGTATTCACGGGGGCGTTTGTTGGGTCAGTCATAAATATTTTTCCGGTGTCCAATCTTCAAAACCAGGATCAGGATTTTTTCTTTATCGATGTCAAGCATTAACCGATAATCCCCTACACGTAAGCGAAATTCTGAAGAGCCGACTAACTTCTGCACGTACTCTTCAGGCCGGATACGAATCCTCTCAAGAGCCTTGAAGATTCTCTTTTGAGCGGTT
>NJEL02000051.1 GCA_002254825.2 Methanosarcinales archaeon ex4572_44
CATTCGCTCAAACTCAAGTGATGTCACAACCGATGGGTTGCCGAGTTTGTAACGTGCCCAGATGCTCGGATCGAACGGCTCATAACCTGGTGATAGAATGATGCTTCCAACCGTTATCTTTGCCTTTGTCTCTTTATCCTCGAGTTTGATTGCATCTGCCGTGCAAACCTCTACGCACTTCCGGCAATCGGGTGGGCAGTGGTCTCGCTCGATTGCAGGGACGTTTGGCACAGGTTGAGAATGCGAGAAGTCAATCACTTTTCGATTCGTGAGACCAAAGTTGAATCTGTCAGGAATGCTTTCAGGACACGCTTCTATACACTGCGCACACCCTGTGCATCTGAGCTCGTCAACGTACCTGGGATTTCTTGCAACCTCGAGTTCGAAGTTTCCCTGTGATCCTGAGATGGATGTGACCTCTGATAATGTCAAAAGCTCAACGTCTGGATTTGTCTCAAGCTCAACCATCATCGGCATGATGCCTGCAACACACTCTGCGAGCTGTGACATCTTACCGCCGATGCTTGTGCCTCTATCCATTAGATAGACCTTAAAACCTGAGTCGACGAGGTCGAGTGCTGAGATGATGCCGGCAACACCGCCACCAATCACCGCAACCGCTCCCTGTTCCACCGTTCCTACTGGTGCAGCACCACTCTCTTTCGCATCTTCAAGTATCTTCCGTGACATCTCCATCGAATAATCAAAATTGGTCATGATCAGAGCACCGCCGCAGCACGTTGCCTTGTGTGCAAAGGGTGGTTGTTCCGCCCCCAATGCCTCAATCAGTGCATCCATCGATTTTGGATCGTCAGGATCGTCAAATGCGATATCAGAGGGGCGTCCTATCAGGCACCCATAGTATGGAACTACCTTGATTCCGCTGAGTGGCCTCGTCGTGTGCTTCGCAATCTCCTCCACGCCCACTTCATTCACCACGATATCGAGTAGGTGTCGCGGAGCTATGGTATCGTTGAACCCAAGGCTTCTGTCTGCCTCGAGAAGCTTCTTCTGAACAGATTCATCCTCCCGCAGGTATTTCACAGCCTTAATAGCGTTGAAGTAACAGGCACTGCAGGGTATTGCCAGATCCAGTCCGCTCTCTTCTGCAATTGCAAGGTTTCTAATCGAGAGTGCTGTTGAGACCAGCGGGTTCTCTGCCTCAAGAGCACCGCAACAGTTCCAATCATCTATCTCAACAAGCTCTACTCCCAGTTTCTCAAATACTGCACGTGCAGACATGTCATACTCCTTCGCAGAAGCATGTGCAGAGCAACCAGGATAATATGTGAATTTCATTCTTCCTCCAGTTTCTCGAATATGTTCTTAATACAATCCATGCCCTTTATCTTGCTTGGGAAGAATGCTATCTTGCCTTTCTTGAACATGTTTATGCCAAGCGGCATATACCCGAACAAGCCATTGAAATCTTTGTTCTTTAAGAGCAAAAAGTCCATCAAGAGACCTGGTTCATACAGCCTTCCAAACATCTCTATCATGCGCATGAATGATCCATCAAAACCTGGCTTCTTGCTTGTTATCTCTATATTGCCTTCCTGAGCCTCTTTCATTGCAACATTCTTGATGGCACCGATCACCTCTGAAAACTTCACGTTCTGCGGGCAGCGCTCATAGCACGTCTGGCACGATGCACATATCCAGATCTCCTCGGACGAAAGTATCTCTTCCTTCATTCCAAGAACTGCCATCTCTATGATCCTGCGCGGATTAAAGTCTGGATTGATCTCCCGTATCGGGCAGCTCAGGGTGCAGGTACTGCACTGGTAACAGTATAAGAGGTCTTTTCCGCCTGGTTGTCGCTGTACCTCGTACTTGAAGTTTGGATCTGTCTCCCACGCCTTGATCGGACCTGTGGTGCTTCTTGGACTCTTCGGCGCATTCTTCCGAGCACTCTTATAGTCTGACGTGTCAAACTTTGTAACGTCTATGAGTGTGGTTGTGTCCTTCTCTGTTGAGCCCACTTACATACCCTCCTCATTCATGGAGTTTATCACGATATCTTCCTCCCATTCTCCATCTCTTTTTACTCTCTTGGCTGGAGTTCGTCCTCTTGGTAGGTTAAGAGGGGCAGTGTCTCTTCAACGTCTCTCCCTGACTTGTACTCGAAGAGCTCCTTCACCTTCTCTGAAATCCACGGGAATATATTGGTGAGAGGGATCTCTTTGGGACATGCATCTGCACACGCGCCGCAGTGCACACAGGTGAAACAGTCGTGGTACATTCGTGTGAGCTGGAAGAGCAGTGAGTCGCTTGGGACTTTTATGCTGCCCCTCAAGCCAACGATGTTCAGGAGATCCACGCCCTCTGGTTTTCCGAGTGGTTGCTCAAAGAAGCAGGTCTTACAGTAACAGACAGGGCACATATCCCTACAGTTCTTACAAACGATACAGTCCTTGAAGACCTCGAGGAACTTATCCAGATCACGCAGCTCTTCTGATGCCGTCTTCCACTCTTCCCGAAATGGCTTTGCACTCTCAATAATGGCTGATCGCTTGCTCTCAAGCGCACTTGTGTCAATATCTGTAAGTTCGATCTCTCCTATGACTGTGAGGGCCTCTTCTCCCATCTCTGAGATTGCCGCAACCAGAATATTCCCATCTGTTCGATCGATCAGGACGTCGCCTGTTTCAAGCAGTTTATCTTCACAAATCTTGCAGGCAGGTCTGATCTCGCATCCTGCTGCCTTCAACTGCTCTATCTTGCTATCATCAAGCTTATCTCCGATCTCATCGGCGTGCTTGTTGTAATCCTCAAGTTTGTAGGTTCCCGGGCATCCGACCGTTATCATAAGGACGCTGTCCTTCTCGAACTGCTCGAGCTTCACCAGTTCTATTGCAGCCTTTGTCTCGCACGGCTTGAAGACGACACCTATCTTCTTTTCGGCTGGCATGTGTTTCAGCACATTTGCCGCGTTCACGGTGAAGATCGGTGTGAAAATTGCTGGCGATTTGAGTTTCTCTGGATCACTGACCATCGTATATGCAACGTTTTCCCCAATCTTCTGCGGGATTATCAGGACGTCCACGATGCCCTCAGCGAGCAGACTTTTGAAGAGATTATCCAGTGCTTCCTCTCCCAGTTGCACGCCTTTCACACCAATGCCTCCTTCAATGGATTGGGGCCGAGTTTCTTGATATCTTCCGTCATCTTTGTCATCGCCTGGGCAAACTGTGGCCCTTCACTGGCACTCAACCACTGCAGTCTTGTTCGCTCAGCCAGTCCAAACTGCTCCAGTATCTTCTGAAGCGCATTTATTCTGCGCCTTGCATAGTAATTTCCCTTGGTATAATGGCAATCGCCTGGGTGACAACCACCAACAAAAACACCATCAGCACCATTCACCAGAGCCTTGATCAAGAAAACAGGATCAGCTCTTCCACTACACATAAGCCTGATCACCCGTACGTTCGGTGGATATTCCTGTCTGGATGTTCCTGCCAAATCGGCACCAGTATAAGTACACCAGTTACATGCGAAAACAACTATCTTAGGTTCAAAATCCTCTGCCATTCTGTTCCTCCGCCATAATAATGTAGTAAACAAACTACATAGGGTAGTTCATAATCGATAGTGAAGTTAGTAGCATTTAAAGTTTACGTTATTGTTTTATGAGAACTTGGAAAAGTTTGAGATTTGGGGGATTTGGGGTTTATGCAGTGTAGAGAGGGTAAGCGACACACATAGAACTGGTGTCAGACAAAAACTCCGATTTTTGCACATCTCCAAAAATTTCGAATAAACTCTGAGAAAAAATATGATATAGGATAGAGAGACTGTATGCATATGAAACGATCGAGAAGAAGAACCTTGAAGAGGTGGGAGCATGACATGGCATACCAGCGAATACTACGGCTCTTCGAGCTCGCAGACGATCACTACCAGACCCACCCAGAACGGAGCAAAGAGTATATGAAACTCGCAGGCAAGATTGCAATGCGATATCGTGTAAAGATACCACGCAAGCTGAAGATGCGTGTATGCAAAAAGTGCAACACGTACCTTGTGCCATCCGTAACGATGCGAGCACGCATTCGCGATGGATACGTTCTGTACACGTGTCTTGAATGTGGAAGAGAGAAACGCTACCCTTACAAACAAACGCTCAACCCCACTCCACAACAGATCTGCAATAAAAAGGCTATAAACAGGTACATGCAACCACAGAAATGACGACGGATGTTACCCGGGTCAATGAGACACAGCTGGGAAGAGCCTCGATTACAACGAGGCTGCTGGCGTCCAAAGTACGCAGGATAGTTGAGAAATATATCTCCACACAGAACAAATGAAAACGAAACCTTTATACGCCAAAAACGCCAACAAACCCTGTACTCATTAAGTACGGGGTATAGTGACTTTTCTTTACCCAAGTTCTTTATGTATTCTGAGTATTTCTGCGACACTCCATGCTTGGAAGGCACACCCGCCGGGTGTGTGTGGTGGCTCTCCGTCGAAGACTTCGCTTACGCTTCCGAGCCCTGCGTCGGAGAGGTGTTCTTCGAATGGAGTGAGTAGTTTGCGCATTCGTTTGAGGTTTTGCTGGGTGCGCCCGTGTGTGTTGAGGTAGGCGGTTATGAAAGGTCCGAGCAGCCATGGCCAGACTGTTCCCTGGTGGTAGGCGCTGTCCCTTGATACCGCGTCTCCGTCGTAGTGTTTTCTGTAATCAGGGCTGCTTGGTGTGAGGGTTCGAAGTCCGAATGGTGTGAGGAGTACGCGTTCGACTGTGTCAACGATTCCACGGGCTTTTTCTATCGAGATTGGTTGGTTGGGTAGTGCTGCAGCAAAGATCTGATTTGGCCTGATCGAGTTGTCAGCGCCGTCTTCTGATAGACCGTCAGAATCGGAGTAAACGCCACGGGTACCTTTCCGATACCATGATATGATTGATTTGATCGTTTTCCAGAGTTTTTCTCTCACAAATTTTGAATCTCCTGTGTGTTCAAGGTATTCTCCTGATGCGTGTATGAACCAGAGCGGTGCGTCTGCACTACCATATTCACGCTCTCCTCTGTCCTCGATGAAGCGGTTTGGCAGGAGGCCTTTCTCGGCATTCTTTGCAAAGGTTGAGAGTATTCCGCGTGCGTCTTTGAACCGATTGGTTACGAGTGTAAGTCCTGTGAGTGAGATCATTGCATCCCGCGCCCAGTCAGAGAACCAGTGATACCCGGCGAGCACACTCTTATCATCATTCCGTTGTACGATGAATGAATCGGCCGCAAGAACGAGCTTCTCACCAAAAACACTCGTGACACCTGCCCTTTCAACGAGCTTCTTCCTGCGCACGATCTCTCCTTCTTTTATCTGTCTCCATGACCTGCACACATCCTTCAGGGTGGAAGTATCGTATCCGTGGGTTGGAGTTGATGCCGCAATACAGAGCGATGCATCACCCTTGAGGGGAAGGGTGAAATATCCTGGTGAGTAGATGTCCTCCTGGTAATTCAAACCCCTCACTCGATCACGGTCATACTCCACGTTATAGTACCAGGACTCATCCTCAACAAACCCAAGCCTATCACTTGTAAACCCGAGAGCGATCCTCTCGCTATCAAGCACGCAACACCCAGCGTCAGAAGCCAGAGACTCGAAGCGATGATCCTCTCGTCGGCTGGTGCTGTGAAAACCTCGATTGGTGACCATTGGGCGAAAAAGAATCTCGCCCTTGATAAACCCATGGTTTACCACACAGTACTCGATGAAGACGGCATTCTTACCGTGCTCCATAAAGACGGTCTTCTCCACTCGGAGGCCACCCGTTTCATAGATGAAGGACGGGAAATTTTCCATCCTGAAAGATGCAAGATGGAGAAAACCATGCGGGTGCACGGTGTTTGGATACTTGTGCACAGATAGCTCAAACGATTCACAATCAAGGGAGATTGTCTCATCGATTCCTGCGAGCAGGACTCTTCTCCCGAGTGGCGGGTCTGTTGCAGAAACAAGCAAGCCATGATACTTTCGAGAGTTTGCAGCGATGATTGTGGATGACGCATACCCGCCAATGCCGTTTGCAACCAACCACTCGCGCCCAAGACCCTTGTCATAATCCATTCAAGAAAATCCTCCCTACAGTCGGATTTACTTGGAGTACAGGAACATTTATACTTTCCCATACATCCAGAAAAACGGAACACGAAAAACCGCCACCTATAAGTATTGCACAGGGTAGATATAACCTAACACTCTCATCTGGACAATAGTGGGATTCGTGTCGACTAACTTATAAAGTTTTAAAACCATTGCTCGAACAAATCTTCACAATTCATAGCTTGGGTGTGAAGCGCATTGGATCAAAACCATCTCCGTGTATCGCAACTTGCAACCTACAACAGTTGTCCACGCAAGATATACTTCGAGCAGACACTACCCAAACCCACGCAACCAGGAAAAGAAACCCTCATACTGAAAGAACTATCCCATCTCCTCCCAAGTACAATCAAGAAAACAGATGAAATAAGCGAAAACGATATCACAAGAGCATTTCATGAAGTCTGCAAAGAACTCGCCCATATCTACCCAGGCACCTTTGCACAGATACCAAAAGAAGAACTTGTTGGACTCGTCAAACAACTGGACACAAAAGCCATTGCAGACGGACTCTCTACACATATCAAAGAAGACCGACGTGGATTTTTAGCAAGTATCACACCACACGCATCAGAACCACTCCTCTACTCAGAGAAACACAGACTGGCAGGCGTGCCAAACAAAATCGTGAAGATCGAAGACGAGTTTGTGCCAAGCGTGCTCAAAACAGGCAGACCACCAGAAAACGGTGTATGGAAAACCGAGCGACTACTCCTCACAGGCTACGCCCTCCTGGTGGAGGAGCATTACAACACCATTGTCAAGACAGGAATCGCAGAATACCTGCGACACGGAACAATACGCAAAATACGAATACGTGCCAGAGAGAGACGAGAAGTACTCCAAACACTACACAAAATAAAGAAAATACACCAAAACCAAATAATACCTGAAAAACCTCCACACGCACCCTGCGAGAGGTGCGAGCACAAGGAGCAGTGCGAAATAACCCCTGAAACGCTCTCATCAAAATTTTTCTAAAACCCACGCTGACCAAATTAAACGACTCTGTTGTCGTGGAAATGCTGTTTTTTTCGGGCGGTTACTTCTGGTATCTATGCCAGAGTATTTCTTCATCCGTCTTGTGATTTCTTTCAAGGGTTAGGTTTTTCAGTGTTTACTCTTATTTTTGTTGGTAGTCTTTCGCGGGTGTTTCAAGTATAGTTTAGATTTTTGTTATTATGGTTAGGTGCTGGTTCTGATGCGGGTTGTAATCGTTGGTGGTGGTGAGGCTGGTTATCATGTGGCTAAGAGTTTGTCGAAGAAGAATGATGTTGTGGTTATTGAGAAGCGGTTGGATGCGTGTGAGCGTCTTGGTGTGCTTGATGTGCAGGTGATGCATAGGAATGGTGCTGATATCAGGGTGCTGCAGGATGCTGGTGTTGGGAAGGTGGATCTTGTTGTTGCTGTGACTGGTGTGGATGAGATTAATATTCTTGCTTGTATGGCTGCAAAGTTGATTTCTAAGGGTGTGAAGACGATTGCGCGGGTGAGTAATCCTGATTATATCAACAAGCCGGTTGATCATCGTGAGGCGCTTGGGATGGATGCATTGATATGCCCCGAGCTTTCTCTTGCTCGTGAGATCACTCAAGTGATTTCGATTCCTTCTGCATTGGATGTTGGGGATTTTGCTGATGGTAAGGTTAAGATGATGGAGTTTGTGGTGAAGGAGGATCATGAGATAGCGGGTAAGAAGCTCAGGGATGCTGATCTTCCTGATAATTGTATCATGACTGGGATATTCAGGGGTAGGAAGCTGTTGATACCTCATGGTGATGATGTGGTGCAGTTGGGTGACAGGGTGGTTCTGGTTGGTAGGAGTGAGATGATTGATGTCTTGCAGGCGAGTCTTGGTTTGGGGTGGCAGGATAAGAAGCAGAAAATATTGATTGTTGGCGGGGGTGATGTTGGTTTTTATCTGCTTGAAGAGCTTGGAAAGGCGAGTTATGATATTACGATTATGGATCTGAATAAGGATCGGTGTGGCGAGCTTGCTGAGTGTTTCCCGGATGTTCTTGTGATAAATGGAGATGGGACTGATCTCCAGTTGTTGGAGGAAGAGGATCTGTTGGAGAAGGATGTGGTGGTCTCGGTTACTGATAGGGATGAGACAAATCTACTCTCATCACTCCTTGCAAAGGAGCTTGGTGTTGCGAAGGTGATATCAAGGACTGAACACACAGAGTATGCTCCGCTCTTTGAGATAGTTGGTGTTGATGTGGCTATTAACCCTATACTTGCGACTGTGAATGAGGTGATGAAGTTCACGATGCAGGTCGGTATCAGTTCTATTATAAATCTAGAGGGTGAGAAGGCAAATCTCATTGAGATCACGGCAAAAAGGGGTAGTAAAGTTATCGATAAGCCACTGGAGGATATCAGGTTTCCGAAGGATGCGATTGTCTGTGTCATCGTTAAGGGTGGCGAGGTTATCGTCCCGTCTGGAAAGGACGCTATAGGGGTGGGGGATAAAGTGGTGATATTCAGCCTCCCGGGGGGTTTTCGGTGTAATAGGCGAACTTCTGATGATGCTTGGGGTACTGATGCTGCTCCCGATTGGAGTTGCTATTTTACTATGGGGAGCATGGGTCGGTCATGATATTTGGGGTGACAGCGATCTTCACATGCCTCGTCGGAGTAGTTCTCTCGGCTGTCCTCAGGCATGGATGATGGGAATAGCTTTTAATTGATACAACGCCTATTTGAAAGTGCGATTGGATGGGACATTGTATGTCTGAGACCGAGCTTGATATAACAACACTGGAGAACTGGTTGTGGGAGGCTGCCTGTAAAATTAGAGGCGATATCGATGCACCAAAGTATAAAGACTATATTTTACCACTTATATTCTTAAAAAGGCTCTCTGATGTCTTTGAAGATGAAGCATTAAAGCTATCCGGGGATTATGGTGGCAGAGATGTAGCTGAAGAGCTTTTACGTGAAGATCATACGCTTGTTCGTTTTTATATCCCTGAAGGAGCAAGATGGGATAAGGTAGCCAGACAGACAACAAGTATAGGCGACCACCTGACCGATGCGGTTCGCACCATCTCAAGAGAGAACCCGAAGCTTCAGGGTGTTGTCGATATCGTGGACTTCAATGCAACAACTGCTGGACAACGGGTTATCAGTGAGGATAAACTGAAGATACTGATAGACGTATTGGGGAGATACAGGCTTGGTTTGAAGGATGTTGAGCCAGATATACTTGGCAGGGCTTATGAATACCTTCTTCGAAAGTTCGCTGAAGGATCCGGGCAGTCAGCAGGTGAGTTCTACACACCCCGCGAGGTTGCGGTATTGATGTCATACACACTTGATCCCGAACCCAATCAGGAGATATACGATCCTTGCTGTGGTTCAGGTGGTCTCTTGATCAAGTCTTACCTTAGATTCAGGGAGAAATACGATGAAGATCCTTCTATCGCTCCTCTACGATTTTATGGTCAGGAGATCCTGCCCGGAACATTTGCGATGGCAAAGATGAATGCGTTCATACATGATATGGAGACAAAGATCAAACTCGGGGATGCTATGATGCGACCTGCATTCCTGAACCCCGATGGTTCACTCAGAAAGTTTGATATTGTCACCGCAAATCCGATGTGGAATCAGAAGAGCTTCGCACAGAGCACCTATGAGAACGACCCATATAACCGCTTCAACTCAGGCTATCCGCCTTCAAGCAGTGCAGACTGGGGCTGGATTCAGCACATGTTCTCATCTTTAAGGGATAATGGAAAGATGGCTGTGGTGCTTGATACTGGCAGCGTCTCAAGGGGTAGCGGTAATGTGGGAAAGAATAGAGAGCGGGATATAAGAAAGGATTTTGTTGAGAAGGATATTGTAGAAGCTGTAATCCTCCTGCCTGAAAACCTCTTTTACAACACCACAGCGCCAGGGATAATCCTCGTTGTAAACAAAGACAAGAGAAGTAAAAACGAAATCCTGCTCATCAATGCTTCCAAGTTGTTTGCAAAAGGAAGACCAAAGAATTACCTGACAGACGAAGTCATAAAACAGATCTCTAAAGTTTACCTGAACTGGAGGGAAGTGGAGGGTATCAGCAAGATTATAACACGGGATGAAGCAGCGAGAAACGATTACAACCTGAGCCCATCAAGGTATGTCACACAGGACGGTGAGGATGATACGCTACCACTTGAGGATGCTCTTGTACTTCTCAAGGAGGCAGAAGAAGAGCGAGAAGAGGCTGATAGTAGGTTGAAAGGGGTGCTTCAGGAGATGGGGATTGAGATATGAGGATCCTACTGGACACAAATATTTTCATCTATCCAGAAGACGATAAGGTCATCCCGCAAGAACTTCAGGATCTACTGCAAATATTAAGTAAGACTAGAACCGAGATCCTTGTTCATCCTTTATCCCTTCAGGAATTGGGAAAAGACAAGAACGAGACTAGAAAACGAATAATCCTATCTAAAGTGGGTTCGTATCCGCAATTAGAATCGCCTCCAGACCTATCAAAAGATGAAGATTTTAAAAAGAGATTAACAGAGTCTAACGATCATGACCGAATAGATAACAGCGTCCTATTTGCTGTTTACAAAAACGCTGTTCATTTCCTCATAACAGAAGATAAAGGAATTCATAAGAGGGCTTCCGATATCGGAATAGAAGAGAGGGTCCTATTGATTGACGATGCGCTCCAGATATTCAAGAGAGATATTATGAAATCAAAACCCATATCCCCTCCGGCACTGAAAGAGGATTTCGTCTATAACTTGGACGTGAACGATCCTATCTTCGACAAGCTTAAGCAGGATTATCCTGAATTCGAGGATATATGGTTTCCGAAGATATCCAGGGAGGGGCGGAAGTGCTGGGTTCACCGTAAAGGCGATGGCAAAATCGGAGCTTTGCTGATATACAAAATAGAGGATGAACCGATAGAGGGAACACCTCCACTGCCAAAGAAAAAACGTCTGAAGATATCGACTTTCATAGTTACCAATGTCGGCCAGAAGATAGGTGAGTTACTCATAAAAATCTCTATTGATTTCTGTGTGAAGAATAATTTATTAGAGATGTATCTGACCCATTTCACAGAGCCTGATGATAGACTGGTCCAGCTGATATCGGAATACGGTTTCCGAAAGGCATCTGCCAATCTACGAAACGAGGAAATTTATCTAAAAAGAATGATTCCAGATGCTTCTTCTGTCAGTGCAATGACCCCTTTGCAGATCGTAAACGAATATTACCCCAGCTTTTATGATGGTGGTGATGCACGCAAGTATATCGTTCCAATCCAACCGAAATTCCACAGCCAGTTATTTACAGATTATACCGGGCGCCAAACAAGATTAACCGAGCATATCGGAGAGTTCATTGTCGAGGGCAACACTATCAAGAAAGCTTATCTCACCAACTCGAAAATAACGAGAATTCAATCAGGTGACATCATCCTCTTTTACAGGTCCAGGGACAGGTCAGAGATCACGTCTCTTGGTGTTGTGGAATCCATTCACATGCGATTGACCGACCCGGATGAAATAATGAAAGTAGTCGGAAAGAGAACAGTTTATTCCAGGGATGAAATAGAGGAGATGGCAAAGAAACCGACCACGGTTCTCCTTTTCTATCATATCTGCCACCTACCAAAGCCGGTTTCTTATCAAACATTGAGAGATGTTGGCGCCTTGACCGGCCCGCCACAATCAATCCGCGGGATAAGTGATAAGAGTTATCAGGAAATCATCAGGAGGAGCGGTATAGATGAACGTTTTACTGTCCATTAAACCGAAGTATGCCAACGCCATATTAAACGGCGAGAAGGAATATGAGTTTCGGAAAGTAATATTCAAGGAAAAAAACGTCGAAAAGGTCTATATCTACTCATCATCCCCTGTAAAAAAGATAGTCGGCGCATTCGTCGTTGGCGGCATTATCGAGGGCCACCCTGAACAGATATGGAATAAATGCCAGAAGAAGTCTGGAATCCCTAAAGAGGATTTCTTCACCTACTTCAACGGAAGCGAGAAGGGATATGCGATAAAAATTGATGAACTGGAACCTATCAAAGACCCGATAGACCCCCGAAGTTTCAATCAAGATTTCGTCCCGCCCCAATCGTTCTGCTATTTTGACATGCCAACAAATGGAGGACTGTAAGATGGATGAACTCCCGGACGGATTCAAGATGACCGAACTCGGCCCCCTACCAGAGGGGTGAGAGGTTTTATGAGCAAGGAAAGGATTCTGGATAAAGTTCTTTCCGGCACAAACGACAAAAACATAAGATTTCAGGATTTGAGAAAACTTTTATCGCAATACGGGTTTTCTGAACCGTATCAGGTCAAACAGGTAAGGAATATATCTCTGAAATATAGATTTTATTTAGGAGAGGTTTGAATATGGATGACGCTATAAAATACGAAATAATCATGTACTGGAGCAAAGAGGATGATGTTTTTATTGTGGAAGTGCCAGAGCTTCCGGGCTGCATGGCAGACGGCAGAGACTACGAGGAAGCAGTTAGAAACGCCCTTGTTGTGATCAAAGAATGGATTGAGACCGCGAGAGAACACGGGAAAGAGATACCAGAACCAAAAGGCAGGCCGATTTATGCCTGAACCACCTGCACCCATACAAGATAAGAACGTTAAAACCACCGAACTCGAACCTTTGCCTAAGGGGTGGGAGGTTGTGATGTATCTAAAGAAGGTTATACGCTCTCTTGAGATCGAGGCTTACAAGATATTTATCTTCGGGTCAAGAGCAAGGGGAGAGTCCACGGTAAGAAGTGATTATGATTTTCTCATCCTGATTAAAGAGAAAATAGATTTTGAAAAGAAGAGAGAGGTGATAAGAGCAGTCAGGCGGAGAATGTCAGAGCGTTTAATACCTGTTGATATGTTTATTATATCAACGGAGGAGTTCGAAAAGTACAGAACTATCGTGGGAAATATTGTTTATTCAGCCAGCAGGGAGGGAATAGAAATATGAAAAAGAATGTGGTGGAAGTTAAGCAGATAGAAGATAAGATAAAGGATGTTGAGGAAGAATTTTGGTGAATATCGGGTTTGAGGTGTAATAACATTGATTTATATCTTCATTGATGAAAGTGGGGATTTGGGCTTAGACGGTTCAAAATATCTTGTACTATCTGCCCTAATAGTAAAGGATTATTCCTCTCTTGATAGAATAATAAAAAATATGAGAAGATATAAATTCAGAAAAGAGCTTAGCAAAGCATCTGAAATCAAGGCTAACAAGTCCTCTGATGAACTGAGAAGATATATGCTTAAAAAACTGAATGAGATAACAGATGCAAGGGTATTGTATATCGTACTTGAAAAGAAAAAATTGTATAGTGAATACCTCAGAAATAATAAGCACAAACTATACAATTATGTTGCAGGTAAGCTTGCAAGAGAGATCATTCTTGATGGTGTTGCTGTAGAAATAAGAATAGATAAATCTAAAGGAAAACAGATCTTACGCGAAGACTTCAACAAGTATTTCCTAAGGTCTCTGAACGATGGATCGACAATATGTAGAGCAAATGTCCATCATAGTTATTCGCACTCATGGGCGGGTTTGCAGTTTGCAGATATGTTAGCATGGGCTTGTTTCCAGAAGTTCGAGCACAAAAATAGCGAATTTATAGACTTACTTCAACTTGAACAGGAGGTTTATCATGTTTGGTGAAAAACAGAACCTGAAAGCACTTGAACGTGCATCTCAAGGTACACTGGCTTCCAGGTTTTACCCGTATTATTACACATCCTTCTGCCAAGATATAAAGATTTTGGTTGGGTGAATGATGGGATCTGAGCAAAAATTTAAAGAGACTGAAATCGGTGGAATTCCAGAGGAGTGGGGGGCGGAATCTTTAAAAAACCTAAATTCAGAGAAGAAAGTTAGTTTAAATCCCTTTAATTTTCCAGATGAGATTTTTGAATATTATAGCATTCCTGCTTATCAAGATTTTAAAAAGCCATCACTCGACAAAGGTATAAATATTTTGAGTCAAAAGATTCTTTTAAAGAATGGTGCGGTCTTATTTGGCAAACTAAATCCCCGAGTTGAAAAAGTTTGGAGGGTTCAATCTAATTTACATTACCGAAAAATCGGGTCAACGGAATGGATTCTGATAGTTCCTGACAGTAAGAAAATCGATTCGGATTATCTTTATTATGTTGAGTGGTCTAAGTTTGTAATGCCTTTAGCTAAAACTTTAGTTAGTGGATCAACACCAAGTAGACAACGAGTTGATCCAAAGTCTTTTTATGAGATTAAAATCCCCCTCCCCCCGCTCCCCGAACAGCGCCGCATTGCCGCCGTGCTCTC
>NJEL02000052.1 GCA_002254825.2 Methanosarcinales archaeon ex4572_44
CGTCTTCTATTTGTGCTGTGATGTCTTTTATGTGATGGGATAGTATTTTAATAGCTTTGTCTGGTTTTTTGCTTTGGTGGTAGAATCTGTCAAGTACTCTCAGGTGTGCTGTGATGAAATTCGCTCTCTTTGAGACTTCAATCACTGCTCTCACAGCATCGTTGTCGTTGTAATCGTTGTCAGCGACTCCGATTTTGATCACATTTTCTTTGAAGCATCTTGCACCTTTTTCGTCCATTATTATTGCGGAGGTGATCCCTTGCGTGCTTGCAAGTTCGATTATTGAGAGTTTTTCTGATTGTTCTGTGTCAGTCATGGTGAAGATTTTGTGGCTCTCTGGATGCATACCTGTTAGGATCGTTGCGATGGCTGGTGTTGTGTGCATTTCTACTCCGTAGAAAGCACACTTTCCATGCAGTGGAAAGGTGTGCATCACGGTTGGTCTGCATCTGAGTGTGAGTCCTCCTGTGGGTTTTAGGTCGTGCTCGTATTTTTCGTAGGTGCTGTACCCGAGTCCGTCGATTATCAGTAGTATCAGTCTCTTGCATCGTGATAGTTTCATGACCACTGTTGGTATTGGTGTGCCGTCCCGAAACGGGAGTGTGATTCCAAGGATTTCTGCTATTGTTGGGGCGATATCTACCAGGGTGTGCATGAATGTCACGCGAGGATCTACTGAGTGTCTGTGAAAAAATATGGTGTGGGGTTTTTGTGTTAGCTGCTCAGCATGTTGATCTGTGCGAAGAGCTGCTGGTCTCTGAAGTGGTTCATCGATATTGCGCCTGATGGACAGGTTGCACCGCATGAGCCGCATCCTTTGCATACGATTGAGTTTATGGTCATGACGCCTTTCTCTTCATCGAAGGTAGGTGCGTCATATACGCATATCTTCTCGCACATGTGGCAGCCTGAGCATATCTCTTCGTCGACGACTGAGGTGATCGGCTCTATAAACACCTTTCCCTGGCAGAGTGGTATCAGTGCTTTCATAACTGCTCCTGATGCCTGTGCAAGGGTGTCTGCGATGTCTTTTGGTCCCTGGCATGTTCCTGCTAT
This sequence comes from Methanosarcinales archaeon ex4572_44, assembly GCA_002254825.2. Classification (GTDB taxonomy): domain Archaea; phylum Halobacteriota; class Methanosarcinia; order Methanosarcinales; family EX4572-44; genus EX4572-44. The sequence continues at coordinate 1,057 of NJEL02000052.1, forward strand.
GTAGACACCGTCGCTTGCTGTGTTCACGGGTCCCAGTTTTGGGTGTGCTTCGAGGAAGAATCGGTCGCCGCTCTGTGGTACTTTGAGCAGGTTTCCGAGTTCTCTTGCATCGCTTTTGGATGTCATTCCTGTTGCAAGTACTACGAGGTCGGCACTGATCTCTTTTGGGTCACCCAGTAGGGTGTTTTCTGCTCTCACCACGAGTTTGCCGTCGTCTTTGTAGACTTCTGCCGGGTTTCCTCTCCAGTATCGTACGCCTTTTTTCTGCGCGTTTTCATAGAACTGTTCATAGCCTCTGCCGTATGCTCTGACATCGATGTAGCAGACTGTTACGTTTGAGTCTGGTATGAGGTCTTTTACCATGGTTGCTTGTTTGGCTGTGTACATGCAGCATACTCTTGAACAGTATTCGTTGCCGACGTTTTTGTCCCTTGAGCCCACACACTGAATAAATATTACATCTTTTGGTTCTTTGCCGTTTATCTCGATTTTCCCTGTTTTTTCAGCTTCAAGGAGTTTTTTCTCGAATTCTACACCTGTGATAACGTTGTCGTACAGGTCGTATCTGAGTTCTGGTTTGAGGCTTGCATCGAATTCATCATAGCCTGTTGCAACTACTATTGCTCCTATTTTTAGTTCTTGTTCTTCTTCTGTCTGCTCAAAATCTACCGCGCCTTCGGGGCATGCATCTTTACATTTGCTACAGTCTCCCTCTCCCTCTTGGAAGCGCAGGCAGAGTTCTGGGTTGATGGTGTATGTTCTTGGAACTGCAAAGGGATACGGCATGTCTATTGCTGCTTTTCCATCATCGGTTTTGACCGGGCAGACTTTTGCACATTCTCCACATGCCGTGCATTTCTCAGGGTCCACGTATCTTTTGGGTGTGTAGCCACCTCTGTCATCTTGGGTATTAACAGGCATGCTGCACGATCCATATTGGGGAAGATCTTGCACATCTCTGCCACGTGCCCTCCGAGGCTTGGATCTCGTTCCAAGAGGTATGTCTTGTAGCCGGCGTTTGCTGAATCTATCGCTGCGTGTATGCCTGCGATTCCACCGCCCACGACGAGTGCTGAAGGTTCTACATCAGCTTCCATTACCTCAAGTGGTTTTAAAAGTGCTGCTTTTGCTACTGCGGCAGATACCAGTGCTTTGGCTTTTTCTGTGCCGCTCTCACGGTCTTCGTGTACCCATGAGCAGTGCTCGCGTATGTTTGCCTGTTCAAATAAGAAGGCGTTCATTCCTTTTGTCTGAACAGCCTTTCGAAAAGTGGGTTCATGCATTCTGGGTGAACATGATGCTACGACCACACGGTCAAGTCCAAGTTCTTCAACGTCCTCTTTTATCAGGTCCTGTCCTGGGTCTGAGCACATGAACACATAGTCTTTTGCAACAACTACATTTGGCAGGGTCTTTGCGTATTCAGCAACTGCCTTCACATCAACATTGGCTGCAATGTTTATTCCACAGTGACACACGTATACTCCTATCTTCATGTCTTTCACCCTTACCCTGTTACCTCTTTTTCTATTGGTGCAGCAGTAGCAGTTGTTTCTTTCACGACTTTTACCTCATCTTCGGGCCCGATCTTCACTTTTCCAAATGATATGGGAATGGTGGCTTTTGCTGCTGCTCCAGATGTCTGGGCAACCGAATCCGATATGTCTTTTGGTCCCTGTGCACACCCTGCCATGTATATTCCTTTAACTCGGGTCTCCATTGGACGGATGTTTACATGTGCCTCTGCAAGGAATTTGTCATCACCCACATCGAGGTTCAACATATTGGCAAGCTGTGGTGTATCGGCTGGTGCAACCAGTCCTGCGGATAGAACGACCAGATCTGCTTCAAGCTCGACCGGTTCAACCATGAGTGTGTTCTCAACACGCACCTTCATCATGCCGTTCTCACCACGGTATACTTCAGATACGATGCCTCTGAGGTAGATCACGCCCTCATCCTGCATACGGTTGTAGAACTCCTCATGTCCCTTACCAAATGCGCGTATGTCAGTGTAACAGATCGTGAATTTTGCATCTGGAACCTTCTCTCTCACAAGATTGCATTGCTTGGTTGCATACATACAACATACCCTTGAACAGTATTCATTGCCCACGTTCTTATCACGGGAGCCCACGCACTGGACAAACACAATATTCTTCGGTGGCTTTCCGTGTATCAGTATCTCTCCAGCAGTAGGTCCTGTTGGGGCACACAATCGTTCAAGCTCCAGTGCATTGATCACCCTATCATACTTATCATAGCCAAGTTCAGGTCTCAGATCACAGTTAAAAAGCTCAAAGCCTGTAGTAACGAGGATGCTTCCGACTTCAAACTCTATTATCTCTTCCTCCTGGTCGAATCTGATCGCCTTCTTGTCGCATACGTACTCGCACATCCGACAACTGAGGCAGTGCTCTGGATCTCTTATGGCAGCGAGTGGAATTGCCTGGGCAAAAGGTATGTAGATGGCTTTTCTTGGACCAACACCAAGGTTAAATTCACTTGCAACAACTGCTGGACAGTTATCAACACATATGCCGCAACCAGTACATTCATTCTCATCCACGTACCGTGGATGCCGCAGCACTTTAACCTTGAATTCTCCAGCATGTCCGCTGACTTCAATCACTTCTGAACATGTTAGAAGCTCGATATTCGGGTGCTGCCCTGTTGCAACCATCTTCGGCGTTCCGATGCACGATGCACAGTCAAGCGTTGGGAAAGTCTTGTCAAGCTGTGCCATGTGACCTCCAATGTTCGGTCTTCGTTCCACAAGGTATACCTTATATCCTGCATCTCCTATATCAAGGGATGCCTGTTCTCCGACGATGCCAGCGCCTATTACTAAAACGGAGGGGTTTACATCAACTTCTGTCTCTTCTGGTTTTATTGGTTTTAGATCGTCCAATGCAGCAATTATCTTTTCCACAACATCATCTGATTCTTCTATCTTGATCAAATTGGGCAGAAAGCCTACTTCGTCGCCAACTTTCTTGAATATTGATCTGTGAACATCGGATGCAAAACATGCTACTACCACCTGTTCAAGATCTTTTTCGTTTATGTCTTTAATCAAAAGTTCCTGTTCAGTGATATCACATAGATATTGTGAATCTTTAACAATAGAACCTTTTGGTAACTTTTTAAGAATCTCCTCTGTCTCGGTAGATCCACCAAGCCCGCAGTGACATATGTAAACTCCTGTTTTTTTGTCCATCTATTCTTCACCACCTTCTTTTGCTTCTGCCGCCTTTGCAGCATGTTCCTTCTTCATGGTTGCGATCTTTTTGACCAGATCAATCTTCACATCACCCTGTTCAATCTTGCCCGCTTCAAGCATTCCGTTCATCAGTTGTTCTCCTTTCTCTGAGCGTATAACAACAGTGGACCATCCATCTGACGATCCGACCGAGCCAACGGAGACATCTGCGAATTCTGAAGCAAAATCGGTGCACACCAAGCAACTGCTCTTTATGCATTTGTCAAGGGCTTTAATCTCAACATCAAAATCACCTTTCTCGGTGTACGCATGGAACTTGCCGCGTGTGATATCGGTCTTCGTGACATCCTTGAATTTCTGGCCTGAACCCGCCAGGAGTTCATTCTCTATGAAATTTGTGAGACAACTGTACTCGAAGTTCTCCATGCAGAAAACGCCTATCGTTGTGATATCAATATCCTCTGCCTTTTTGAAGAGGTGTTCTTGAATATTTCTCGTTGCCTTCATCTGGCAGGGCGTTCCGACAACAGCTATTTTCGTGAGTTCAGTGTTCTTTATCACCTCGCCGAGTCCCATTATGCTTGGAGATACTGAGTAGATGGTTCCCGCGGCACTTGCGATCTCTTCTGGTGTTACGAGTACCACTGGTTCAGGTTTCCATCGATCGCCAGCTGTTCCGCGTGTAACAATCACTCCTTCAAAGATCTCGTTCTCAAGTCCGTATGCGAGGATTGATGAGACGATTCCTCCGTCCTGGCAGAGTTTCAATATTTCAGGATCTATTGCTTTGGCAGAGAATATGTTTCGGTAGACTCCAAGCAGTTCGTCCTCTCGCACACAACCGAAGATACGGGTCTCGAGCTCGTCCCGCGGGGGCAGTCGTGCAGAGCAATGATCATAGCATAATCCGTACTCTCCACACTGGACTGCGTCAAGCAACATGATACAATCTTTAACAGGTGTTGGAACACCGTCAACAAGCTCAATCCGCTCGCAAAAGGCAGCGCATGCCGCACAACCAGTGCATAATCCCTCATCTATGATCGTTTCTTTTAAGAGTTCGAAGCCTCGACGTTCTTCCCATTTTGGGCAGTTGTCCACGCACAAACCCCGTTTTCCGCACTCGGTTGATCCAAGATCAAGGAGGCATGGTTCTACAAGCTCTGGTAAGCCGTCTGAGATCTTTATCCGATCGCAGACCTCGGCACATATACCGCAACCGTCACAGAGAGTCTTATCAACAATTTTATTTTTCAGGAACTCAAAACCTTTGTCGACTTCCAGTATGTGTTTCAGCTTCATAGTAATTACCTGTTAAATTTTTAGGATTTTATCAGACATGGGAATCTGATGCATATTAATCCCAAGTTCATCAGGTGTGAAGCCCATTGCAAGTCCAAGCAGTTGTGTGTAGAAGAGCACCGGGATGTTATCAAGTTCCTTTCCGAACTTGCCCGTTAACTCGGTCTGTCCAACATCCATCTGCAGGTGGCAGAAGGCACATATGTCCAGTAGGCAATCAGCACCCACAGCATTTGCATTGTTGACCTTATCAAGCGTGAAGAGGAGAGACTTTTCAAGCTCTCTCGTTCTCACACCGCCGCCAGCACCACAACAGACAATCTTATCCTTGTAATCAACACTCTCGGCACCTGTTACATTCACCAGTTCGTCCACCATTCTTGGCCTTTCACTGCTTCCCTGACCACGCACCTCACTTGGTTTTAGGAAGTGACAGCCGTAGTGCACTGCCACCTTGATGCCATCGAGTGGTTTCGTGATGTGCTCTTTTATGGTATCAAGACCCACTTCGTTATGAAGGATCTCAACACAGTGCTTCACCTGTATCTCGCCTTTGTACTGATGTCCCTCTTCAGCCAGTATTTCATTGATCATCTCTACTAAATGAGGATTTTCCTGTAGCAAGTGGTTTGCCTCTTGGAGCGTACCGTAACAGCCGTTGCACGTAAGCATTATGTCACAGTTCTGTTCTTCTGCTATTGCAATGTTTCGCCCACCGATGGCAAGCCATGTCTTAAGATCGAACGATCCAAAGACGCCAGGAGCAGGGCAACACGATGCGCCTGGAACTTCAACACATTCTATGCCAAACGCATCGAATACTTTTCTCGTCGATGCCTCGATTCCAGGGTATCTGTTCGGTGTTATGCATCCCAGGAAATAAGCGTATTTCATATCACAATCACTCCTTTAGGTTCATGGTTTCCCAGTCAAAGTCTATTAGCTCGTCAAATTTTGTCTTTTTCGCCAGTGTCTGAATTCCCTTTAGTGCATCCTTGTAGGCATGGGTTGTCGGCGGAATCTCGGAGAGCCCGAGCTTCTTACGACTCTCTTTTACGGCATCGTTTATCGGCACGCCATGACCTGTCTTTATAACATAACTTGCTGCCATTCTATGCGACTTTGCAAGGTATCCTTCTCTCCCTGCGATGTTTCTGATCGTACGGGTGATGTCTGTGACCTTCACGTTTCTGGGACAGCGCTCGTAACAGGTATAACATGTGGTGCAAAGCCACAGTTCATCAGAGGATAACACCTCGTCCCGCATGTTCAAGAGTGCACTCAAGATCATCTTCCGTGTTCTGATCGCAGTCAATCTACCAGACGGGCATCCTCCAGTACACTTGCCGCACTGCATGCACACCCGCAGGGTTTCCATATGTTCACTTCCTAAGATCGGACCACCAGTTTCTATTATCTCGTCAACAAATTCCATTTCACATCACAACCTCTATTTGAGCGAAAATTTGTCTGTCCTTGAAATGATTCACAGACATTGCATCAGATGGACAATACGATGCACATAATCCACAACCCTTACAACGCTCTGAAACCTCCGCAACCTCGCGCTTCGCGTCAGACACAAGACCGAAGGTGTTCACATCCTCCACAAGCTCCCGAAGCTCGACCGCACCGAACGGGCACACACTGACACACGTGCCGCATCCAGCGCACAACTCCTCATCAACGACCGAGGTTGCAGCTTCAACCTCGACAAACGGCTTGGAGATGAGTGTGAGTGCTCGTGCTGCTGCACCACTGCCCTGTGCCACGCATTCATCTATCATTCGTGGCCTGTAGAGTGCCGAGCCTGCAAGGAATACGCCGGCACTCGCCGAATCGAGCGGTCGCATCTTCACCTTTGGTCTTAACGCTTCTTCCACAAAGAATCCATAATCATCGGTTGATATGTTGAGAATCTCAGCTACCGTCTCAGAATCGCTCCGTGGCACCATAGGAGTGGAAAGTACTATATAATCTGGTTTTATCTGAACCTCTCTATTCAACATCATATCCTGGGTGGAGAGTATCTCACCATCAAATGATGGTTTTTTGTTTGCATCATGCCTGAGAAAGATAACTCCTTTCCCGCGTGCGTCCCGATACATGCTCTCCCAGATGCCATACGTCCGAACATCTCTGCCGAGGACATACACCTCGGTTTCAGGAGAGCTGCCCTTCAATCGGAGGGCGTTCTTCACAGCAGTTCCGCAGCAAATCCGTCCGCAGTACTCTCGTTCATCATCCATTGCACCGACACACTGAATCATTGCAACAGTCCCTGGGCTGATCCCCTGATCAAGCAG
>NJEL02000053.1 GCA_002254825.2 Methanosarcinales archaeon ex4572_44
TTTCCCCATATTGAGTCAAATTGGAGCGGCAGATATTGTTGCAAAACTACAGGACATTCAAATAATATAAAAAAATAATTATTTTATTGCCGTGGGCGATACCACACACCCGTTCTCTACAGGCTCATCTGGCTCGAGTAGCACGCCGTTTTCTGTTGCAAGGAGCATCCCGTGCGATTCGACACCGAAGAGCTTTGTGGGCTTCATATTGGCAACCACAACAACCTGTTTTTCGCAAAGCTCTTCTGTGGTGTAAGATTCTGCGATACCTGCCACGATCACCCGAGTTGTCGTTTCTCCAAGGTCAACTGCGAGTTTCAGCAATTTATCAGAGCCTTTAATTCTCGAAGCTTCTTTAACAGTTCCAACACGAAGATCCAATTGTTCAAACTCGTCAAAACTGATGTTATCGGATTTATTCATATTTTCGAACCCCATCTCTTTTTCTACTGCTTCAGTTATTCTTTTATCCAGAATAGCTTCCATTTCATCGATCTTTCCATCATCGATCTTATTGAAAATAATCTCTGGCTTCAGAATCGGTCTTCCGCCCTCAAGCTCGACCAACGCCTCATCATACGCCACCCCATGAACACTCTCCTCTGCGAGACCGAGCTCTCTCCATGCAACCTCCATCAACCCTGGCATCACAGGTTCAAGTAGTACGACAAGAGCCTTTGCTATCTGGAGACAATCCTTCAGAACAGAAGCACACGCCTCCCGATCAGTCTTCACAAGCTTCCACGGCTCCATCGACTGGAAATACGTGTTACCAAAGTCAGAAAATGCCATTACACTGTCCACAGCCCGTTTAAACTCATACTCTTCAACACCCTGCGTGAACTCGTCGATCGCTTGACCTATCCGATCCATAACCTCAGAACTCACATCCCCTATAGGAACCTCTTTGAAATTCTTGTGTGCAAATAGTGTGGTGCGGTACAGGAAATTTCCAAGAGATCCGACAAGCTCCTTGTTCACCTTCTCTTGAAATATCTTCCATGAAAAGTTGAGCTCCTTGGTATGAGACGTGTAACTTGCAAGGTAATAACGCAGGAGATCTGGGTGAAAACCATGCTCCAGGTAATCCTCATCAACCCAGACTATGTACCCGCGACTCTTCGAGAACTTCTTATCCTCAATCTTCACCATCCCAGACGCAACCACAGCCCAAGGAACCGTGTAACCAGCACCCTTCAAAATCGCTGGCCAGAAGATGCAATGATGATAAACGATATCAATCCCTATGAAATGAATAATCCTTGAGTCGCCCCGCCAGATAGCCTCCCAGTCCCCCCCAGTCTGTTTTGCCCACTCCTCAGTAAAAGAAACATAACCGATTGGAGCATCTACCCAGACATAAACCACAAGCCCATCATGCCCCGGGAAAGCCACACCCCACTCCATATTCCGCGTAATACACCAGTCGTGAAGCTCCTGATTCACCCACTCAATAGCATAATTGCGCGCATTGCTCGTACCACGAAGACCTGGCAGATACTGGAGCAAAAAGTCCTTGAACCGAGAAAGCCTGAAGAAAAAATGCTCCTGAGTACGATACTCAGCCCCACTACCACAAATCTTACAGACAGGATCTCTTATCTCACCAGGCTCAAGATGCTTACCACAACCCTGATCACACTCATCACCCCTCGCACGAACCCCACAAAAAGGACAGACACCCTCAACATACCGATCAGGAAGAAAACGATCACACCGAGGGCAATACGCAAGCTCAATATCCCGAGGATACACATACCCAGCCTCAATTAGAGAATCCACGATCTGAAGAGTCCTACTATGATTCGACGGAGCATCAGTCGTCCCAAAATAATCAAACCCCACACCCATTCGTGCAAATATCCGATCAAAATGTGCATGATACCTCCCAACAAGCTCCCCCGGCAGAACACCAAGCTCCTCAGCATTCATCACAATAGGCGTGCCATGAGTATCAGAACCACAGACAAAGACAACCCTCTGACCCCGCTTACGAAGCGTTCGCACAAAAATATCAGCAGGAACATAAGTCCGAAGATGCCCAATATGACACCGCCCATTGGCATACGGCAAACCACACGTCACAAGAACAGGTTTTTCAACAGGAAAATCAGAAACCGAACGCATAACAACCAAAACCCCATACCATCCAAATATACAAATACATTACTGTACAAAACCAAAACATCGATGCTCACGAAAAATGTGCGACGATACAAAAAGAGAGACGAAGTATCGAGTTGGAAAATCGTGTTACTGCAGTTTTTTGCATAACACAATGCATAGCGTAGATACAGGCTTTCGGAGATACTACACGCCATGTTTATATAATGAAAAAACATTACTATTGGGATTATGTCATGGATAGCACTCAACTCACGTTCTGGAGTATCAGAAAGCTTTGTCAGTCTGAAAACGATCGACCAGAAGAGAATCTTACCAAAGGGTTCACTCCCCATCAATGTGCTTGATGTAAAAGATCTGGATCGTGTCTTGAATGAAACGCCAGAATTATCCTCCAGGGGTGGCAAAAAGGAAACATTACTGATTGAGGGGTACTATCCTAATAAATTTGGTCTATGGGCGACGCACAAAGTATATCGGATCACATACCAAATTTCGGACAGAAAAGAACGTATTATCGCCAAGATAATGGCCAAAGAATGTGGGAAAAAAGAGCTTCGATTACTATCAGACCTCTGCAAAACCTCAAACGTGCCAAAACCGTTCCATTTTCTGTATGATGGACAGCTCGAAGAGGAAAATTTTTTCGATGTCAAAGGCATCCTTTTCATGAGTTATGTAGACAATCGATTTCACTTTGAAGAATATTTACGAACAATCTTTGAGATATGGTCTGCTGGAATAAAACACAACGATCTCAAAGGCGAACACCTGCTTTTAAATCAGAGCCTTTTGCAGGCAAGGAAGACGTAAAAGATGAATTGGCAGTGCTGATAGGCGACAGCACAGTTTATCTTGACAGGTTTATGGCATACAATAAGATGGATTTTGAAGGTACGATCAAAGAGCGATATGAAACATTTTTAGATAATTTTTTGCCTCTTTTTGATTTCGATTCTGGAGATAATAGGTACATATCTGCCTTCGAAACTTCTATTCAAAATGAAAAACTAAAATCAGCTTATTCAACTTTAAAAGTGATGTGATCAAAAAGAGATAATTTTAATCGTCCGACCACAATAGCTGGCGGTGAAATCAATGTAGAAACGCGTCTATTCTCGTTATCTGTCCTTTTCTTATGTCGTTTGCAATTTTTTCTGGTAGCGTGTTGCCATCTTTTCTGCAGGTTTTCCCATCGGTGTATTTCAGGGTGTAATGGGTTATTTTTGCTTTATCTTCTCCGAAGGTGTTTTTTCTTCTGTCGTTGTGATATATAACGATTGTTTTTCCGAGAAATTTGAATGCGAAACAGTTTTTGGGTACGGTTAGTTCTATTTTCTCTCCTTTATTTGTGTAGGTCATGCAAATCTCTTCTTTCTCTGTGAATAACCAGTCTGGGAGTTTTGGTTCAAGTTTTAACCGCAGACTTCCTGTTTCGTCGACGAAGAAAGGTTGCTCTCCTGCGGTCATGAGGGTCCACATGTTGATCAGTTCTGCCGATGCTCCTGTGAGTCTCGGTTGGAAGCCTCGCCCGTGCAGTTCGCTCTCTGGAAAGGCGCTGCTGACTATGAATGAGCTGTTTTCAAGTATGCTCCGTCCGTAGATTTCGGGTTTCAGGAAAGGTATCAGTGTATTCCTGATTTCTTCGTAATATTCCTCATAAAGACCTGTTTTGAGCAGTTCGAGCAGGTATTTGTATTCCATATGCAGATATATGGATTCGTTCTCTATCCATCCTGGTGGATAAGCCCTTGCTCGCCCTATCTCAAACGATTCTCTTGTTATGGGCTCGCTCGTCTTATACATCTTTAGTTCTTCATCGTATATCTTACTATTTTTAACATTTTTGTATATTTCGTGGGCTAATTCTTGTTTTACCTTCATGAGATGGACTGATCCTTCCAGAAATAGTGAAACAGGTTTTTGTTTAAACTCCAGTGGTGTTACAAGCGGTAGCCCGGTGTCGTTCACTGCCACCTCCTTTTTATCGCCATCCAGGTAGATTTGTTCGTATCTTTTGACTTCGTTCAGGAAGTACGTGTAGCATACCCCAAATCTTCTGTTTTCATCAGCCGAGTTCAGTCGTTCTTCGATTGCTTCCATCAGATCAGTGATGAATACGTCCAGTTCCTCGAAGATTGGTATAAACTCGTAATCTTCAAGTCCAATTCTTGAGATGGCGTCTTGTAGAAAGGAGCAAGCCCTTGTAAGTTCCAGGGTCTCAGAGAGAGATGATGCAAGGAGTCCTGGCAAGCCGTTTAAGGGGTCGTTCCACCCGGGTTTGTCAGCTTCCATCTCTATACCGATTCCTTCAGGATCCAGTGAAGCGATCTTGTTTGCGATTAGGGAGAGCATCTTAACGAAGAGGTTTGTTGTGTATACACTGCCTCTACCGTTTTCTATTCGCACCTTATATGGATCCGCTGCCCTTGATCTTATCAGTTTTAACTTATCCTTGTTTCGTTTCACAGCACCGTACTGCCTGACTTTCCCATCAACCAGGACGTACTTCTTGTTTCGTGGCATAACAATATCAGGATTATCATAAAACGTGAAAACACGCTTATCCACCAGTACCTCTTTTAACCTCTCCGGGAAGATCGAGAAGAAGTTGTCGAGCAGATCAAGATTGTACGTCCAATGATCTATCCAGAAACCCTCGGACGGCTCGCCAACATCATTCTCCCTGCAAAAAGAGAGCAATGCCGAAACAATCTCATCATAACTCAAAGACCCCGCGCTGACTGCCTCTTCGATCTTCATCATGAACTCACCTGGTGTAAATGGCTTTTGAACCAGAGCCAGTAATTCATCGAACAATCTCTTATCGTCTACGATCTCACCAAGCCATTCCGCAAGCGCTGGCAAGTCCCGAGCAGTGTAGGTGAGACCATTTACAACCAGGGGGTTGAAACCATCTGTCTGGATCAGGTTGAAGAACATGATGACGTTGCTATCCTCTATATCAGGATTGAACCAGACATCATTCCTGCGGTTCTGATTAACATCCCTGAAATGCGAATTGCCCTGCGATAGATACGTCTCTTCCAGCACAAAATAGTTATAATCCCTCTCAAGATCTCCGTGTTTCCTCGAATAGAGGTAGAAGACGTTTTTACTCGACTGTGTCCTGAAGACAACAGGCATCCCGCCCCTCATCACATTGTCCAGGAACGTCTGACCACAATAACTATCAAAATTCTTATTACTGCTAACAGTAAACATATTATCTTCAATCTCTTCAATAATCCTTCTATTCTCTTCTCTCTTACCTAAAATACCATTATCCACAACATACTTCTTAAAACTCCTCAATTTCTCCTCAGAAGATGTATTACCTACAATAGAATAAAAAACTACTTCTTTTCCAGGAGAAACGTTAGGACAGAGTACTGTGAAAGCACATGGCGTCTTATTCTCATACATCTGTTCAGATGCTAGTATCTTTCCAACACCATGCTCAGCAAACAACCATGGATAATCAAAACTCCACGATACGCCAAACACCGATTCAGGATCCACCACATAACTATCACTGGAGATACTGCCATCCCCCTCCAACAAAGTGAAATAAAAATTGCCACCACGAATCTCCTGAATCTGCGGAACATCAAGAGGAACCTGCTTCAATTTGAAGAGAGGCATCCCGTCGATGACATCCACCTTTTTCATCGCCTCGATATGCCTGGCGATAACCTTGATGCAGTGCTGGGTCATGCCAAATGCCAGGATGTGCGGCAGACCATCAAGGAGTTCCAACCTCAACGGCTCACCATTCAAATTTCTGATACCAACCCTACGCACAAGCCCTGCAACAGGCAGATTCACAAGAGGAAAGAAATTCACAGAGATCTGAAGACCCAGCGTACGATTAACCTCTTCCAACTCCAAATCCCACGCAGAAACAATCATCCTCTGAGAAACCATCCCGTCTTCTGATTGTTTGAACGGTTCATACAAAACGTCACCATTCACCCTCAGAAAAGTCCTGAACCCCTGATTACCCACCATCTGACAAGCCTTATTAAACGAAAAAAACTCCATAATCGCATTATCCTTATCCCGTATCCCAATACTGGACACACACTGCCCCCGATTCACATAATAAGCCCACAACGGAACACCCCACTGTCCACCAATCCCAGGGAAAAAACTTGAAAACGGCTTAGCCCAATTATAATTCTCAATAACAAAACGCTTCTCACCATCAAGATAATACCTGACGCCCTCAACACTCACCATAAACAAAACCACCTAAATTCAATGCACTTCATAGCTTAATATGATTTTGGGTCGTGGTGAGCCTGTCTCGCAATCGCCAAAAAACCACTGGTAGAAAGATTCATGCTACCTACTACTGCCACAAGACTTAGCTTTGCTAACAGAGTGTCAATAATAGCGAAAATATGGAGTGAAACAATCATCAGTTCGATTTTAGGACTTCAACCGCTTCATCGAGGTCAAGTCTTCTTATACCCAACTGTGTGATGCAAGAATGCGCCTGTTGAAAGTGCCACTCATAAGCGATTAAAGTTTTATCGCTGTCTTTGATTTTCTCTGCTGCTTTCACATAAATAATATCTTTCCCATTACCGAACCTGTTTTGATCTATAAGTCGTGAAAAACACGTATTTATATCGTTTTTGTCAATTTTGACCTTTTTACCAAACTTGGATCTCATAAGTTCATACCACTTTTGAAGGGATTTCTGATTTTTGCAATCTGGATGGTCGGCTTGTGATTTATACTCATTTCGGATTTCTGTACAAAAAACTACAGTAAAACTTCTTTTTCTTACAATGGTTAGAACTTCTCTTGCTTTCCCATTAGCTGGGTAACATGTGTCACGCAGAACATTGGCATCAATTACAAGCTGGGTCAAAGGATCACTCCTCTGGCACCATAAGTTCTGCCATCTCCATCGCTTCTTCAAAGCCTTCTTCAAAGAATCCATCTGGGAAGTTCTCAAACTGGCCATTTTCATTAATAGTTATTGTTTTAATCTCAGTTCCATTATCGGTTGGCTCAAAGTAATAGATTACTATGTCTGCGTGATCGATCTTCTTTTGAAGAATATTTTTACACACTCGTCTGATTAATAAGTCACAATGTGTTTCTATAATGAGCTTCCGATCGTTGGATTTTGCTATATCAACCAGAAGGTCGCCCATCGTAGCCTGGGCTTTTGGGTGAAGATGTATTTCTGGTTGTTCAATTAAGATCAGTGAATTTTTTGGGGCATTAAAACCCTGCACAATTATGGGAAGAATCTGACTTGCTCCAAATCCGACATCAACCAGATTGACTTCTGTCTTTGTATTTGGGTCTCTCAACATTATTTCGTAAATACTGGTTGCTCCTCCAGATTTTCCTTTCAGTTCTTCCAGATCAAAGCCCAGAGAAATATCAAAGTTTTTAAGCCATAACTTGACTTTTTCTTTAAGTTCTTCCTTGGAAAGAAGAATATCTACAGTTTCTTCTCCCCATTTCCCTACATCAGATGGTGATGCGCCTGCAGCGAGGTAGGTTCTTTCTGGTTCGTTCCTGAGGGGCCCTACATGGTAAACATTCTCGAAAACATCTCTTACTATTCTACCAAATATCACAGTTGCAAAGAAAAGATCAGGATGTCCCAACAGATACTCGCCAAACTTATCTAGGTCTTTAAATTCTTTTTCAGGTAAGATCGTGTAAAATTTCAGTAATATGATAGATTGTTCGACTCCGTTGTCTTCATCATTCATTATAATGAAATGTCCACCCCCCTTCGCTCTTTTCTGTACTGAAAAATTAATATCTCTTTCTAAAAACTTCTTTTTCTCTTTTTGTGGCATGGGTACATCCTTGCCATTAACATAAAGCGACTTTAGATAAATTATGCCCTTGTTCTTACCACTTGTGTAAACGGAAAATACCAGTTCACACCTAATGTCCGGATTTTCAAAATTAATATGAATATAATTCTTTTCGTTGTGCTTAAATACTACATCCCTGTACGAGCCAAGATCAACATAATCATTCAAAATCAAAGGCGTTTGTTGATCTGTACTCCGCACAGTCTGTCTTAGTGCTAAAAGTGCTTGAATTAAACTGGTCTTTCCAGAGCTGTTTGGGCCAACGAGAAATGTCAAGGGTTTAACATCGAGTTCCCCAGTATCTCTCAATGCCTTAAAATTCTTGATATGTATCTTACTAAACACCATATATATCTACTGCTGAATGACTTATCACATATAATTTCTTCCCCAACCACAAACTGTAAACTTTCTTAGTTGTTATGTTTACCGATTTGATTTCTGGCATCCTTTTTTCGTTTGGCTGTTCCCCCGAAACAACTTTATCAGGAAACGTAATACAACAATCCATAACATGAAGAAATGTGTGCATATATTTGTCCAGGGTCAAGTGCAGGGCGTGTATTTCAGAGCCTACACAGAAAAACGAGCTGTAGAACTCAACCTCACAGGCTGGGTGCGGAATCGAAGAGACGGGCGTGTTGAAATAATGGCAGAAGGCAGCGAAGCAGAACTAAAAGAGTTCTTAGACTGGTGCAGCACAGGATCTCCCCATTCACACGTCGAACACGTCGATGCAACATGGATTCAGTGTGAACAGGATTTTAACACGTTCAGTGTTACTCAAAGCAAATAAGATGGCATTTCAGAGCTCTTTACAACCCAGGTTTTTCAAAGATACAAAACGCTTTAAATACAGTGGCACATAAGAGGCACGAAAGTAGAATGGAAAAACCAAACTGCCGAGGTAGTCTAGCGGTAAGGCGCAAGCCTGGAAAGCTTGTGGGGCATATGCCCCTCGGGAGTTCGAATCCCCCCCTCGGCGCCACATTTTTCAAACCACGATATTTTACTTCTTTTTCCCCGTGTATATCCAGCGGTCGTAGAGTGTTTCTTCTTCGTCCGGACAGGTCACTCTGCCTGTCGCAAGTTCGCTTACGACTTCATCGATAAATCTTGCTTCTGGTTCTGTTCGAACTGTGAAGAGTAGGTTTCCACCGCTTTTTGTGACTTTCAAGGTTTCAAGCAGTATTTGTGTCCACATGGGCTTATTAAAACTGTCAATGTCACCGAGCATGAACCCGATGGCAGTATCAAATTTCTCGCCTGCCAGCACGCGTGAGAGTTCAGTTGCGTCTGCCAATATGGTTTTATCAGGTTTCAACGCTCTACTCGAAAGCCCTTCTACAATAGAGTATGCATCGTTGTCCACACAGGTTGGTTCGAGTCCAAGCTCGTGGAGTGCTGCTGTAGCCATCCCATTGCCGCAACAGATCTCAATCATCTTGCCTGAGAGGCTGAGATCAGAATAGTTCTTTAATTCACCAATTAATTTTTTTATGCGTTCAACTCGTGGCTTGTTCTGCACAAACTTCAGGTTGACTGGATACGCCCCCATCTCCTTCATGAGTTTCAGCGAGTAATACTCTCTCATCGCATCTTTGAACGATCTTCTTTCAACAGTGGCGATAGAGATGCCCGTACGATTGACATGGTTCGTTATCACGTTCAAAAGTTCTTCAAAAATACCCTGGTGCTCTGCATCAAGTACCACTGTAAAGACCGTCCACGTCCCCTCAGAATCTTCGTCACCCGCGGGCGAATAGAGACCGATAGCGTAAGCCTGCTCGCCATCCTCTATCACAACCATTCTTGCAGTGACAGGTTCATCGAATCGCGAGAGATCAGAGGCGATTCGGTGCAGAACGCCCAGACTATCCTTTATATGAAGATTTCCCTGGTAACTGGGCTCTATCACGACGATATGCCCTTTGATTTCCAGCAATTCATCAAATTTCACAGCAAACCTCCTCGGGACAAGCGTTTCTCATTAATGCAGCGATTGACGTTTGTCCACTTCCTACGAAAGGGTCTAAAACTACTTCATTTTCATAGGTGTAGAGTTGAATCAATCTGTAAGGAAGTTCTGCAGGAAATGGTGCAGGATGTCCTATTTTGCGAGCTGGTTCTGCAGGAAATGTCCAGATACTTTTGGTGAGCTCAAGAAATTCTTCTTTAGAAATCGTGCTTTTTCTCTTATTCACATTTTTTCTTGAGAATGTCTGTTTGGAAAAGACCAGAATATACTCATGAACATCCCGTAACGTGGGATTGGCAGGAGAAAGCCAACTACCCCATGCTGTAGAAGGACTTGCACTTGATGACTTGTTCCAGATGATCTCTCCTCTCATTAGAAAACCTAAATCAGACATATCTTTTATTATAAAGGTGTGGAGGGGGATATACGGTTTCCTTCCCAAATTTGCAATATTGATACATGCTCTACCCCATAAACTTCTTCCCACACTCTCTTCAAAAATCCAAGGTATTCGTCAAGTGTAAAACTTTCGTCGTACTCTTTCCCTACGTTATATGGTGGTGAGGTTACCATCAAATGAATGCTATTATTCGGCAGTTCTTTCATCTTTTCAGAAGACTTGCAAAATATTTTGTCTAAAAACTGCGGAGGAATGGGATTTTCTATGTATTCAACATTCTGTTCCTTGGGCAATCCTTCATATAATTTGCTCATATAAAAAGATGTAGAATCATGATTTATTCTGCCTGGAGATCCGAAAGAACTTGTTTGAGTCTTTTTTTTACTTCTGTTACCTTTCATTTCCAATCATCCCTCCAATAATCTTCCCATCTTTTGTAGGGATTATAATCTATCTTCTTTTTTTGCCAGTGTATCTTAATAACGTGGGACATCTCGTCTCTAACCAAACTTGACAGCGCTTCCTTAGTTATCTCTACACCCCTTGGATTTGTACCTGGTTTAGGAAGTTTGATATATCCTTCCCTACTCACTCCGTCAAAAACTCTTTTCTGTGCCTTCAGAGGTATGTAATAAAATGCTCCAAAATCATTCCAGTTAATTTGTATAAGCACAATATCACAATGAGGGTAATAAGTTTCCCTGAATTCTCTTGCCTTCTGGGCGTCCACTGTCCAAATTAGCTTAACCCCGCTAAATCCTTTTCCAGTTATTGTTTTTATAGATACGGGTTCGCCAAACAAGTTCACATCAACTTCTGGTTCTGTAACTGGAATTTCAGTCTCTACATTAGCTTCTCCAAATTTATAGATGAGCAAAGCAACAATTATTCTTTCACGGAGAGACCCAACTTCCATACCAATCTTCCCTGCTCTTGAACTCTCTAACTCTGCAAGTTGAAACAAGTACGGCAGGCGTGTTTTAATTCTATTTACGAGTTCTTCATCCTCGAATACCCTTGCCAATTTGCCTGAAATCATTTATTCCTCCATGCAGGTAAAATGGTGTGTAACATGTAGTGTGGGACTCGTGGGATAAGCCATTTCAGGTATTCCTTGTATTCCATTCTTCCTGCAACAACTTCGAGTCCTCTGTCCAGCACTTTTTCGTTTTCTGCAAGTAGTGTGAAGAAGATGTTG
The DNA here is from genome assembly GCA_002254825.2 of Methanosarcinales archaeon ex4572_44. GTDB lineage: Archaea > Halobacteriota > Methanosarcinia > Methanosarcinales > EX4572-44 > EX4572-44. The sequence goes on from NJEL02000053.1 coordinate 11,556, forward strand.
GGGTATCTGTTCATCAGTCGGGTCAGTTTTAGGCCATATGTCAGGTGTTCTGTGAATGATTCATGACATTCTTTTTTATATCCATTCAGTGCCGTTTTTGAGAAGTCATCGTTCTCGTATGACTTCAGGATTCTTTTTGCTGCCAGTTTTCCTGACATAAATGCATATTTGATCCCTTCCCCCAGGAAGGGGTCCACGAACCCTGCAGCATCACCCACCAAGATGATCCGATCCGAACAGACCTCTCTCTCGTATCCCCCTCTTGGGAGCGGGTAGGTGCGGATGGTTGCGTCAGTATTAAGTCCTTTCTTCTGCAAAAATTCTGTGAATTTGACTTTCGAGTCTTTCATGGCGGTGCTGACTCCGCCGATTCCGACTGAAAAGTGTTTCTCTTTGGGAAAGACCCAGGCATATCCCATTCTGGCAATTCCGAAGTTGAACTCGACCGCACCCTCTATGTAACTATCAACTTCTTCGTTTTCTGCAGGAATATCTGCAGCGATGCAGAGCCCTACTTCTTCTGGTTTGAAAGGGGCTCGGACGTACTTTGATGTGGTGCTGTTGACACCGTCTGCACCGATGACCACTTTTGCCCTGTACTCTTCTTTTTCAGTCTCAACAACTATCTCTTTTTCTTTCTGGTGTAGGGTTGTTGCTTTTTCACTATCATGGAGGTTCGCACCTGCTTCAACCGCTCTTGATGTGAGGTATGCATCAAATCTGTCTCTTGATACCATTATTGCCATCTTCGACCTTTTTTTTAGCTCGATCTGATAGTCTTTGTAGTTGACTCGTGCGCCGTAGCACTCTCTCTCTACCAGGTCTTCCTCGATTTTAAAGTTGAGTTCTGATAATGCACCTGCTGATATTCCCCCAGCGCAGACTTTAAATCGCGGAATCTTTTTTCTCTCCAGAATTAAGGTCTTCAACCCTTCTTCTGCACAGGTCTTAGCTGCTATTGCGCCCGCGGGTCCTGCTCCTATAATCACTACGTCGTACTCTTCCATTTTATTATTCCCATCGTCAAAAGCTTTCATTTGGTGATAAGTCAGCCTCTATAAAAGAGCTTCTCTTTCACCCCCCAACCAACCAATGATCAAAGTGTAACAATCAAGAAACCTCAGCAGAAACGCTGGATATTAATTAGAGTCGCTCTGACTGTTCGCTGCCTGGTTGAACCTTTTGACCAGAAAATCGTTATCGAGTGATGCCAGGAAATATCCGAGTCGTGGACCCGATTTTGCAGATAATAATGTGGTGTAGATTGTCTGGAAAAACCTCTTCGGTTCAATACCAGTTTCCTTAGCTATCTTGTAGATACCATCATGTATCTCCTGTGGTGTCTTCCACCCCTTTATTTCCTTTGCAAGCACGCCGAGCAATTCTCTTTCTATCGAATCAAAGCTTCTGACAGCCTGTGGCAACTCTTTATAGACTTTGAACTTGAGATTGGGTGGAGCGTACCGTTCAACCCACCTCTGCGCATTCTCTGCACGTGCAAGGACAGCTCTTGAATCCGAAGTGTCATAACCACTTCGCTCAAGGATACCGAGCAGCGCATCGGTTTCCCTTGTCACCTGAACCGCGGTCACAAGGTGTCTGAATGGTATCGCGGTATCTTCAGCCCTCTTCGTTTGAGATAACTCGTGTGCACGGGGATTGGCTCTACGATCATACTCATCGATGAGGTTCAGAAGCGGAATTCCTGGATCGAACTCGATGTGCTTTTCAGGCTTTGATCGGATTATGAGGTAACGCAGAACTTCTGGCGGAAGCACCTCAAGCATCTCAGTGATGGATATTAAAACACCCTTTGATGAGTGCATCGCACCCTTGCCTTTCAGCATGATCCACTCGTATATGATCGGATAGGGTGCTCTATAACGATACACCTCTTCTGCGATCCGTTTTCCTGTATCATACGAGCCGCCCCTTGTTGCCCGCCCCTTGTTGCATGATCCTTCCCGAAAGGCTCAACCGTGACGCCAAGAATCTCCCAGCGCGCTGGCCAATCAACGCGCCACGTGAGCTTACCACCACCCACAACCGAGACAACCCCTTGGAACCCACATGTACATGCGACATCAACGCTCTCTTCCTCACTGTTAAAACCCAAGACTCGTGTCCCAACAATCCTCTCACACTCCGGGCACAGAGGGTTGAAAGGACTCCACCCCCCAGGCAAGCTTCGATGAGAAGTTTCCTCGAGTGGAAGAAACGGGTAAACCGTTCGAAGCGGGTCAAAAGTGTCTGCAATATATATCAACCTAACATCAGTACCCCTATCCTCAAGTGCCCGATAGACTGCGTCAGCGGTCACAACCTCACGCATATTCCCGATGTGAATCTCGCCAGAAGGCGTGATCCCAGACGCTACAACGTGACTATCACCATTCCCCACCTCACACAGCGCTCCAGCAATCGCATCTGCCCAATGCACATCCACCATTATCACAAACACCCTACCTGATGAAAACAGCCTCACCAAATATCTTCACATGGCAAACCAATAATCACCAACAGAGAATCCTCCAAAGTGATAAAACTACCGTCCCGTCAAGACCACCACAGAAGGAATGGGGCAGGCCACAGAACCCGCAGAGACCATGATAAAAAA
>NJEL02000054.1 GCA_002254825.2 Methanosarcinales archaeon ex4572_44
TGATGCAAATGGATTTTCTGTTCCGATGCCACCCAGTGATCGAAATTGGAGGGATATCAGGTCACATCATCTCTGGGAAGACCGTGCCCTTCAAGATCATGTGGCCAGGGGGTACGATTATATATACCAAAACTAATTATAGACGTCCGTTCAATGTTGGGAAATCAAACTTTGTGCGCGCAAATAAGATGTTAGAGATGACGTTCCAATAATATATGTTCCAACGGTCGCCCACGGAGATAATGGGCGAAACCTTCGAGAATACCAGTCGAACGAATAATAGAATAGAATAAATAATATTTTTTGGTGTTGTCCTTGATTGAGCCGCCGCGACTACTTGCATGGGAACTGACCGCAGCATGCAACCTCGAGTGTGCCCACTGCAGGGGCGCCGCAACCAAAACACCAAGCTCGGACGAACTCAGCACCGAGGAAGCGATGCGGCTCATCGACGAACTAGCAGAATATGGAAAACCGATCCTGATTATAAGCGGAGGCGAACCACTCGTAAGAGACGACGTCTTCGAGATCGCACGATACGGGACAGAAAAAGGGCTTCGAGTGGTGCTTGCAACCAATGGAACACTGGTCACAGGAGAAAATGCAAAGCGGATGAAAGAGGTAGGGATCAGGCGTGTGAGCATAAGCATTGACGGCGCCACCCCAGAAACGCACGACGATTTTCGCGGTATGAAAGGGTCATTTGAAGGTGCACTTCGAGGCATAAGCGAGATAAAGAAGGCAGGAATCGAACTACAGATCAATACAACCATAACGAAACGAAATCTATGCGAGATCGAAGAGATCCACAGGCTCGCAGAGACGCTCGGTGCAGATGCACACCACATATTCCTGCTCGTTCCAACAGGAAGAGCCAGTGGGATGGAAGAAGAAGAGATACCACCAGAGGAATACGAGGCTGTTTTGAACTGGTTCTACAACCTCGACCACCCAAAGAGAGAGAATAGAGTCTCTGACAGAAAAAATATGGACGTGAAGGCAACCTGTGCACCACACTACCAGAGGATAATGCGAGAACGTGCAAAGCTTGAAGGAAGAAAGGTAAAGCCAGTAGAAGACGGGCTTCGAGCCACAACCAAGGGATGTCTCGGAGGGACAGGCTTCTGTTTCGTATCACACGTCGGAGAGGTCTACCCCTGCGGATACCTCCCAGCTCTTGCAGGAAACATCAGAGAAAAATCATTTAAAGAGATATGGGAAGAATCCCAGGTCTTTAACGACCTGCGCGACCCGGACAAGCTGAAAGGCAAGTGCGGACTCTGCGAGTACCGAAAGGTCTGCGGAGGATGCCGTGCAAGAGCCTTTGCAGCAACGGGCGACTACCTGGCAGAAGAACCATACTGTATATACATGCCACATGAAAGATAAAACCGTGCCACTCGACGAGTTGGACAAAGAACTCTTAAACCTCATCCAACTCGACTTCCCACTCGAAAAGGAGCCGTTCAAAGAGCTTGGTAAAAAACTCAAGACCACCGAGAACGAGGTGATCGATCGGGTCAAACGGCTTATGAGAAAGGGGGCTGTGCGACGCATAGGGCCTGTTATCAACCGAGAGAACAGTGGCGGTGCAGGAGTCCTTGCCGCACTACGAGTAGAAGAAGAGAGAATCGATGAGGTTGCAGAGATCATCAACGAATACGATCAAGTTTCACACAACTATCAGCGAGAGGGACCTTATAACATCTGGTTCACAGTCTCGGCAGAGAACCTGAGAAAACTCGACAGAATACTGGATGAGATAGAGTCACGAACAGGATGCACACCACTCAGACTACCCACTGAGAAGGTGTTCAAAATCGGGGTGAGATTCGAGATACGTTGAACCATTCCATTGCATCGGCAAAAAGATCTGTAGAGAAAGTTTTAAATCTGGTTAGAGTGTTAAGGGGACGTGGTACATCTGATGGATCTATTCAGCATCTTGAATCAGTGTGCGGCAAACTCGATTACATCGCCTCTGAGTTCTGAGTATAGTCGTGAGAATATGGACTGGATGAGTTGGATGATGCTTCAGATGAAACATTTGAAGGTCCTCCAACTCCGCGGGAGTTGGATGAGTGCAGATCTACCCATGCGGGCTCGTAGCTCAGTTAGGCAGAGCACCTGGCTTTTAACCAGATGGTCGTGGGTTCAAATCCCATCGAGCCCGTCAGCATCAGGTGCTCTTATGCCCTGAGTTTGGGTCTCGTTTGATGGTGATTTTCTGGAAGGTGTTGAGTAAGTGAATGAATTCAGTTTGTTGGATCATACGATGGTTCCTTATCATGAAATATTGGATGAAGAAGAGCTTAAATTTGTTTTGGAGCATTATAATATTGGAAAGGAACATCTCCCGAAAATCAAGGTTAAGGACCCTGTGATAAAAGAGATCAAAGCACAGGTGGGAGATGTGATCAAAATAACCAGGAAGAGTGCAACAGCAGATGAAGCAATAATATACAGATTGGTGATCGGATAAAATAGATAAAAGGAGTTGTTGTTTTGTTAGATACTAAAGTTCTGTCAAAAGCTTATTTCACGCATGATAAGATGGTTCGGCACCAGATTGATTCGTTGAACGAATTCCTCGACCATGGGCTCCAGAAGGTCGTTGATGAACAGCGTATCATCGAAACAGATATCGAGGATGTTTATATACGCCTCGGAGAGATCAAAGTTGGGAATCCGATCGTCAGAGAAGCTGATGGAGCAACAGATAGGCTCTATCCCACGGATGCACGTCTGCGAAACATCACCTATGCAGCGCCGATGGAGCTTGGAATGGTCATCGTTAAAGAGGGTGAGGAGAGTGAGCCGAGGGATGCGAAGGTAGGAATGCTCCCGATAATGCTCCACTCAAAAGCCTGCAACCTCTGTGACATGTCCAGAGGGGACATGATACGGCTGGGCGAGGATCCGCACGACCCAGGCGGTTATTTCATAATAAACGGGACAGAACGTGTGATAACCACGCTTGAAGATCTTGCACCGAACAAGATAATGGTGGAGTTTGAGACACGCTACGGTGAGCAGATCGAGGTGGCAAAGGTATTCTCGCACCGAAGAGGATATCGTGCCCTCACAGTCGTTGAACGGAACAAGAAGTCCCTCTTGGAGGTATCATTCCCTTCAATCTCAGGGCGGATCAACTTTGTGACCATAGTACGGGCGCTTGGTGTGGAGACCGATGAGGATATCGCTAGCATGGTGTCGAGTGACCCTGAGATCGTGAAATTCATGCTCGAAAACCTGGAAGAAGCTGAGGTCTGGACTCGTGATGAGGCTCTTGAAAAGATAGGTAATAGGATCGCGGCGGGCCAGATAAAGGAGTATCAGATAAAAAGGGCGAACTACGTGCTTGACAGGTACCTTCTTCCACATCTCGGAAACGAGGAGCGATACCGCCTGCTCAAGGCTCAGTTCCTCGGACGAATGGCCGAGGCTTGCTTTGAGCTTGCAATCGGACGCAGGGGCGAGGTTGACAAGGATCATTATGCCAACAAGCGGTTGAAGCTTGCAGGGAATCTGATGGAGGATCTCTTCAGGGTCTCGTTCAACCGATTGACGCGTGATATCAAGTACCAGCTTGAACGCGCCAATATGCGGAACAGGGATCTCAGCGTTGCGACTGTCGTGCGCTCAGACGTTCTCACCGAACGTCTCAACCACTCGCTTGCCACTGGGAACTGGGTGGGTGGTCGCACTGGTGTCTCGCAGCTCCTTGACCGCACGGATTTCATAGCAACGCTCTCACACCTGCGCAGGGTTATTTCGCCACTCCTGTCTCGTATGCAACCGAGCTTGAAGCACAGGACGATGAACTGGTTTACGAGGAGACGTATGACTAAATCACGAATATTCTTCAACGGAGAGTTGATTGGACACCACGAGAACCCTGTGGAACTTGTAAAAGGCATTAGAGAGCTCCGCCGCTCTACCGAGATCTCGAAACAGTTGAACGTCACGTATCATCAAAAGACCGATGAGGTTGTGATCAGCACCGATAGTGGTAGGGCGAGAAGACCGCTCATAATCGTGGAGGATGGCATGCCGCTTGTGACAGAAGAGCACATAGCCATGCTCAAGAACGGTGAGATAACTTTCGAGGACCTGGTTTACGGTGGGGTTATCGAGTATCTTGACGCAGAGGAAGAAGAGAACACATTTGTTGCCGTTCATGAAAAAGACCTCACAAATAGACATACACACCTCGAGATCGATCCTGCACTGATACTTGGCATCTGCACTGGCATGATACCCTTCCCAGAGCACAATGCCTCGCCAAGAAACACGATGGGCGCTGGCATGGTCAAGCAATGCCTTGGAGTGTCAACGGCAAATCTGAAGCTTCGGCCAGACACGAGGTCACATTCTATTCACTATCCGCAGAAGGCACTTGTCACCACTCAGACCGCTGAAGCACTCGGATTTGATGAGCGACCTGCTGGCCAGAACTTTGTTGTAGCAGTTATATCCTACGAGGGATACAACATAGAGGATGCACTCGTCATAAACAAGGCATCGATCGAGCGAGGTCTCGGGCGAAGCCACTTCTTCCGCACGCAGCAGGGAGAGGAGCGCAAATACCCTGGTGGACAGCTCGACAAGTTCGAGATACCTGATGCAGAGGTGAGGGGCGCACGTGGATCTGAAGCGTATGCACAACTGGACGCTGACGGACTCCCAAACCCTGAAATCGCTGTTGAACCAAATGACGTTCTGATCGGTAAGACGAGTCCGCCACGTTTCCTCGAAGAGCCGACAGACCTTGGGGGTTTGAGTCCACAGCAGCGCAGGGAGAGCTCTGTTACCATGCGTTCCAATGAAAAAGGCACAATTGACACGGTGATACTCACAGAATCTGAGAGTGGTGCCAGCCTTGCAAAGGTTCGCACGAGGGATCAGAGAATACCTGAGATCGGTGACAAGTTCGCATCGAGGCATGGTCAGAAAGGCGTGATAGGCTTGATAGTGCCGTATGCTGATATGCCGTTCACAGAAAAGGGGATGGTACCAGATCTCATGATCAACCCGCATGCGATTCCATCGCGGATGACTGTTGGTCATGTACTTGAGATGATCGGCGGAAAGGTAGGAAGTCTTGAGGGGCGACGGATCGACGGCACGCCATTTTCAGGTGAAGATGAAAAAGGCTTGCGAGAAGCTCTGCAGAGGGCAGGATATGCTCACACTGGAAAAGAAGCCTTCTACGATGGCGTTACAGGCAGGAGGATCAAAGCTGACGTCTTCGTGGGAGTCATCCTGTATCAGAAGCTATACCACATGGTTGCTGCCAAGATGCATGCACGTTCACGTGGACCGATACAGGTGCTCACGCGCCAGCCCACCGAGGGGCGGGCACGGGAAGGCGGTCTCAGGTTTGGTGAAATGGAACGTGATGTCCTGCTTGGACACGGCGCTGCAATGGCGCTGAAAGAGCGTTTGCTCGACGAGTCTGACAAAGTTACAGAGTACGTCTGCGGGCAGTGCGGAATGATCGCCACATTGGATCGCCGACGAAACGCCATCTTCTGCCCGAATTGTGGTGCCGACACCAATATTCATCCTGTAGAGATGAGCTACGCCTTCAAGCTACTTCTGGATGAGATAAAATCGCTTGCGATCGCACCACGCCTTATACTGGAAGATGCTGTATAAAAATAGGAAATAAGGGAGTTTTCAGAACCATGATTCACTCAGTTCCAAAAAGGATTGGTCAGATAAAATTCGGGTTTATATCCCCGAAAGAATTCAGAAAGATGAGCGTTACCCGTGTGATAACAGCAGACACTTATGATGATGATGGCTTCCCAATAGATATGGGACTTATGGACACACGCCTCGGTGTCATCGACCCAGGGTTGCGGTGTAAGACCTGCGGGCAGCGAGCAGGCGAATGCCCGGGCCACTTCGGACACATCGAACTCGTAGCACCCGTGATTCACATAGGGTTTGCAAAACTGATTCGAAAGCTCCTGCGTGCTATCTGCAGGTCATGCGGACAACTACTTCTAACACCGAACGAAAAGACAAAATACTTGGAGGAAATACGAGCCAAAGTGGAAATCGGGCATTCGATCGATGACGTGGTGAACACAGTCTTTAAAGAATCACGAAAGGCAAAAAAATGCCCGTATTGTGGCGAAGAACAGATCGATATAAAGTTTGAGAAGCCAACCACTTATTTAGAGGATAAACACAAACTTATGCCTGCTGATATTAGAGACTTGTTTGAGAAGATACCTGATGACGACGTTGAGGTGATGGGTATGGACCCTGCGAGTGCACGCCCTGAGTGGATGCTGCTTACCGTGCTCCCGGTGCCACCTGTGACGATGCGACCTTCCATCACTCTCGAGTCAGGACAGCGCAGTGAAGACGACATCACCCACAAACTGGTGGACATCATCCGAATCAACCAGCGTTTTCAAGAGAATCGAGAAGCAGGAGCACCACAATTAATAATAGAAGACCTGTGGGAATTACTCCAGTACCACGTCACCACGTTCATAGACAACGCAGTTTCAGGTGTCCCACCTGCACGCCACCGTTCAGGCCGCCCGCTCAAGACACTCTCTCAACGATTAAAGGGAAAAGAAGGACGGTTCAGAGGTAGTCTATCTGGAAAACGCGTTAATTTCTCAGCGAGAACTGTTATATCACCAGATCCAAACTTGAGCATAAGCGAGGTGGGTGTTCCTGAGGCAACTGCAAAGGAACTGACTATAACCATGAACGTCACCCAACATAACATCAACGATGCAAAAGAGTACGTGGCAAGAGGCCCGGAGAGACACCCAGGTGCAAACTATGTAATCCGCGGTGATGGGCGGCGGGTCAAAGTCACAGACAAGAACTCACTGGAGCTTGTCGAGGCAATTGAAACAGGTTGGAAGGTGGAACGACACCTGAAGGACGGTGACATAGTTCTCTTCAACCGACAGCCATCGCTCCATCGGATGAGCATAATGGCTCACGAGGTTAAGGTGCTGCCAAACAAGACATTCAGGTTAAATCCTGCCGTATGCCCACCCTACAATGCTGACTTTGACGGTGATGAAATGAACCTCCACGTTCCACAGACAGAGGAGGCACGGGCAGAGGCAAAGATCCTGATGCACGTCGAACACAACATACTATCGCCAAGATTCGGCGGACCGATTATAGGCGGGATACACGATCACATATCAGGATTATACCTCCTAACAAATAGGGATAAAAAAATATACAAGCCAGAAGCTCTGGAACTCCTGAAAAAATCCAGCATCAAAGAGCTCATGGAACCCGCCGGATACGAGAATGGCAAGCCATACTGGAATGGGAAGCAGATCTTCAGCATGATACTCCCAGACGGCTTACACTTAACATTCCAGGCTGAGATGTGTGAACACTGTGAAGAGTGTACGAAGGGAGAGTGCGAACGTGATGCATACGTCGTGATCGAAGACGGAATCCTGAAACACGGATCCATCGACGAGAAAGCGATCGGGGCGTTCAAAAGCAAGATCCTCGATAAAATCTATAAGGAATACGGCGAAGAGAACGCACGAATGTTTGTTGATGACGCCACCCGACTAGGGATACGTGCCATCATGAGAATGGGTTTCAGTTTTGGGATAGATGACGAAGATGTGACTGCAGAGGCTGACGTTCAGATCGGAGAAGTCCTCTCCGAGGCTGAGGAGCGTGTCACAAAACTCATAATGGCTTACAGCGCGGGAGAACTTGAACAACTTCCAGGGCGAAGCCTTGACGAGACCCTGGAGATGAAGATCATGCAGGAACTCGGGCGTGCAAGGGATTCCGCCGGCGATATTGCAGGCAGAAACCTCGGGCTCTCAAACTCGGCAGTGATCATGGCACAATCGGGTGCCAGAGGCTCGATGCTCAACCTTACCCAGATGGCTGGTTGTGTTGGTCAGCAAGCTGTTCGAGGAGAGCGTATACAGCGAGGATATGTTGGACGAACGCTTCCACACTACGAAACGGGAGATCTTGGTGCTGATGCACGTGGGTTTGTAAAATCAAGTTATAAGACTGGTTTATCTGCAACAGAGTACTTCTTTCATGCCATCGGTGGACGAGAGGGGTTGGTGGACACCGCTGTTCGTACTTCACAGTCAGGATACCTCCAGCGGCGAATGGTCAACGCACTCCAGGACCTGGAGGTCCAGTATGATGGAACGGTCAGAGACACGAGAGGCATGATCGTCCAGTTCATCTACGGCGAGGATGGGCTTGACCCGATGAAAGGAGATTTCGGGACACGCGAGAGCATACGGCGCATAATAAACTTGCACTCAAACGATACAGTGAATCATGCATCCCATCGTGCGAAGCTGCTGGCGTTGTCTCGGCCCAATCAATCGGAGAACCAGGTACACAGATGACGATGCGCACATTCCACTATGCAGGCGTTGCTGAAATCAACGTCACACTCGGCTTACCCAGGATCATCGAACTCGTCGATGCCCGCAAGAATCCAAGCACCCCGATGATGACCATCTACCTCAAAGAGGAATATTCCAATGATCGGGAAAAATCGAGTGATGTTGCATGGGCGATTGAGTCAACACACCTTCATCACATCGGAGACATCACCACCAACGTCTCGGAGATGAAGATCATCGTGAACATAGAACCAAAGGCACTGGAGATGCGAAAGATGACACCAGGCGAAGTGGCTATGGCATTAGAGGTTGCTATAGGACTGCCCGTGGAACTTGTCGACCACACATTGACAACAGCCCCCGAAGAAGTCTCATACCGCGGACTGCTCCAATTGGCTAAGAAAATTCGAAACGTGAAGTTGAAGGGGATCGACGAGATAAAAAGGGTGGTGATCCGCAGAGAGAGCGACGAATACATACTATACACCGAAGGCTCAGCCTTGAGCAAGATCCTCCCGATCCCTGGCGTAGACCCGACCCGCACCCGAACAAACAACATAATAGAGATGGCAGACGTCTTAGGTATCGAAACAGCCCGCCAATCAATAATAGACGAAATAATGGCAACTTTGAGAGAACAAGGACTGGACGTAGATATCCGCCACATAATGCTTGTCGCAGACATAATGACATGCGACGGCGAAGTCAAACAGATCGGACGACACGGGATATCAGGCGAAAAAGCAAGCGTGCTTGCAAGAGCAGCCTTCGAAGTCACAGTCAACCACCTGTTGGATTCAGGTGTTAGAGGCGAGATCGACGAACTCGATGGCGTGACTGAGAACGTGATTGTAGGACAACCCGTAAAACTCGGAACTGGAAACGTGAAACTGGTAGCAAGAAAATGAGAAACAGGAGGAATAAACCATGGTTGACACAGATAAAATATTAAGAACCATAATAAAAGAGGGGAAAGTGGTGATCGGCGCAAAAGAGACAATCCAGAGCGTTAGCGACAAAACAGCAAAACTCGTAATCGTATCATCAAACTGCCCCACTGAAGTGAAAGAAGAGATCGGAATGGACAACCAGATCGAATACAATGCAGACAACATAGAACTTGGAACCGCATGCGGGAAACCATTCGCAATATCCACACTTGCAATACTCGAAGCCGATGAAAGCGTCGTGAAAAGCGAAGAGATGGGCGCAGCCATCGGAAGACACGGCGAACACGTGGGCCGCCTACGAACAACCATCAACAAACAGATAGAAATAATAGAATACTCAGAAAACCCACAAGAATTCATAAAAAATCTACTACAACCTGTTGCAGTCAAAAAAATAAATATAATTGAGAAAAACGACAAACACATCGCTTACATCGAAGTGGCTGCAAGAGAAAAAGGGCTTGCCATAGGAAGAGAGGGACAAAAGATAGAAAAAGTAAAATCGATAGTCAAAAGACACCACGACATCGACAACGTAATCATCCAATAAATAAAGAGAACACGGTTTAACCCCACCCGTGAAGTGTGAGAGGATGTGAAGAAAAAATGATAAACGAAATGTTTTTGAATCTCTTAATGCCGATTTTAAGTAAGGGATTTCCGTTTTTACCTAAGAAACTCTATTCTGAATCCAAATTTAAAGAACAAATTGATATTGATGTTCAGAGTAGCAATCCAATAAAAATATCTTTAAACGGAAAAATACCCACGATTTCCATTTATCTTAAAATCACCAATAGATCGCCTTATCTCGATGTAAAATTAGATAGAGCGGTATTTTCAGTATGGGTACGCGGGGATTCAGGTACTTTCCCCCTTATTGATACTTTTTGGGTTCTGTCACCTAAACATATCAAAAGAAGTGAAAGCGAAGAAATATTTTGTCAAAAAGACTTGAATAAATTCCAATTTGATCTTGTGAAGGAAATAAAAGATAGTAAAGAAGTAACGACAGACTTATCATCATTTAAGTTTTGGTTCGATTCTTCATTATACCATAGTATGCTTATAGAAACTTCTTTGAAGAACAAGCCGTGCAAAGTAGATTAGTTAAAATGATTCAATTTTAAAAATAATTAAAAATCTTGAAGATTGGAAAATAGATAAAAGTCTGTACATTCCTCGCAGGCACAATCACCCCATGGAGGAGCCAGCCACTACACAAAATTTTCTTGCTTTGTTCACCCTTGTTTTCTGTCCTTTGTTATTTGAGGTGTTCTACAATCCTGTTGTGAAGCTTATCGTCTCTCGTTGCGATCAGTGCGATATTGGTGGCTTTCGCGTCTTCGTTCAGCGGCCTTCCTTCGAGGTCCGTGAGTTGCCCGCCGGCTTCCTGTAGTATCAGTTGTGATGCCATTATGTCGTAGCTGCTGAGGAGTCCTCGTGTGTCGATGAGCCCGTCGGTGGTGTTGTCTGCGACAAAGCACATGTCAAGTGCGATGCTTCCGAGTGTTCGTTGGATGATCTCTTTTCCAAGTTCGATTATTCCTTTTGGTATTATTTTTATGCCGTAGGAGTAGATTGAGACGATCGGTTTTGGCCGTGTTCCTCTTTTTTTGCCTGTGATCTTTTTTCTATTGATGAATGCTCCTCTGTTTTTAACTGCACTGTAGGTGTTGTTGTTTATGTCTGTTATGGCTGCCATTGTGATGTCGTTGAAGGTAGCGCCTGTGGTTTTTTCGGAGAGTGCGAGTGATGTGCAGAAGAATGGTATTCCGCAGGTGGCGTTGGTTGATCCGTCTACAGGGTCAAATACGAGTAGTGCCTGTGGATTTTTCCCGATCGTTCTATCTCCGAGTTCTTCTGAGATGATTCGTGCCGAAATGTCACGTGTTGTGAGCGCTGCGTCGAGTGCGTTCTCTGCTGCGAGGTCGATCTTTCGTGTGATGTCGCGTGGTCTTACTGTTACAAGTTCGCCGTAGTCTTGGGTGTTGGTCATAGTTTCTGATATGACGTCACGTATTTCTTGGGCGATTTCGCAGAGTGTGTTGATCTTCATCGGAATAGCTCCTGTATCCTCGCTGCTGCACGTCTTGCACATTCTTCGATTGTCTCTTTGTTGCTCTCAAGGTGTATTTCGGGATTTTGTGGTGGTTCGTAGGCTATGTTCACGCCCGGAACTGTTGCTTTTTTCTCGGATGATTTATTGTAGATTTCTGCTGGCGCGTACGTGTCGTTCCTCTTTGATTCTCTATTGATGCATATTTCGAGTGGGCATTCTACGTATGCCTCTGCAAAGTTGGGTATGAGGCTTCGTGCCGTGTCGCGGTACTGTTGCCTGTTTGCCGTGGCGTCAATAAAGACGTTTATGTTGCATTCGACGAGCAGGTATGCCATGTAGGCGAGGGATGCATACACGATATTTCGCTCTTCATCACTGTAGCTTGGTTTTGGAGTTATTGTTCTCCGTATTTTGTCAAGCTGGAGTATTTTAATCCTGTACCCTTCTCTTTTCAAGATTTCTACTGTTTTATTCGAGATGGCACTCTTTCCGCTACCAGGAAGTCCTGTGAACCAGACTGCGAATGCCATTATTCTTATCCTTCAAGCCATGACATCTTGCTTCTGAGCTCTTTCCCGATCTGCTCGATCACATGTCCGTGTTCTTTCTCTTCAAGTGCTTTCAGAACAGGCATATTGGCTTTGCCTTCGAGCACGAACTCTCTTGCAAACTCACCACTTTGAATTCTATCAAGTGCTTCCTTCATGGCTTTCCGTGTCTGCTCGTTGATGATCTTTGGGCCTACTGTAAGACCGCCGTACTCTGCAGTGTTGGAGACGTAATACCACATCTTGGTGAGCCCGCCTTCATGAATAAGATCAACTATGAGCTTTAACTCGTGGAGCGTTTCAAAGTATGCGATCTCTGGCTTATAGCCTGCTTCGACCAGTGTCTCAAAGGACGCCTTTATGAGTTCGCTGACACCACCACAAAGATCAACCTGTTCACCGAAAAGATCAGTCTCTGTCTCCTCTGCAAAACTTGTCTCAATCACACCAGCACGTGTGCCACCGATACCTTTTGCAAAACCAAGCCCAATCTCCCTCGCACTCCCACTCGCATTCTGGTAAACTGCTAGGAGACAGGGCACACCAGCGCCTTCAAGGTACGTTCTACGCACAAGATACCCCGGCCCCTTCGGTGCCACCATGAAAACATCAACGTTCTCTGGCGGGACGATCTGATGATAATGGATATTGAATCCATGCGAAAACGAAATAGCATTCCCCTGCTCAAGACCAGGCGCAATCTCACGCCGATATACATCTGGCTGCACCTCATCAGGAAGGAGCATGTGAACAATATCAGCTCTCCTCGCAGCATCACCGATGCCTAACACCTTCATACCATCTGCTTTTGCAACATTCCACGAAGAACCACCTTCGCGCAATCCCACAATCACATCCAAACCAGAATCGCTGAGGTTTTGAGCCTGAGCAGCACCCTGACTCCCATACCCAACAACTGCAATCGTCTTCTCAGCCAAGAGATCCATGTCAGCATCCCTATCATAGTACATCTTAACCATATTATTCACCTCGAATACCATTGATCGCCCGATAGATTGACAGACGGGTCTGATTAACCTGTTGGTAGGAGTGATACCTGCAGAGATAAGCTTAACGACGATATATATTGGCAAGATACCGAGTGGTGTGTACAATCTATTTCCAAAGTTGGATGACTCATCGATAGACTTTATTCTAACAACAATAGATCAGACGTACTTGAGCGGAAAGATTAATTTGGTTATAGTGTTATGGTGGTGTTGATGAAGAAGTTTACGTATGCTGGGAGTGGTGTGGATATATTGGCGGAGGATAGAGCGGTTTCGGCGCTTGCGGGTAAGATTACGTATGCTCGGAGGGGTTTTGGTGCTCCGATTTCCAGCATTGGTCATTATGCCGGGCTTATTGAGTTTGGGGATTATGTTTTGGCGCTCACAAGTGATGGGGTCGGATCGAAGATTCTTGTTGCGGATGCGCTCCAGAAGTGGGATACTGTGGGGATTGATTGCATAGCGATGAATGTGAATGATTTGTTTGCTATGGGTGTTGAGCCTGTTGCTTTTAGTGATTATATAGCGATTGATCATCCGTCGGTTGAGAGGATGGAGCAGATTGGGGTTGGGTTGGAGCGTGGTGCAGAGCTCTCCAATATCACGATTGTTGGTGGTGAGACTGCGACTTTGCCTGAGATAGTTCGTGGTTTTGATCTTGCAGGCACTTGTCTTGGGATCGCTTTGCGTGATCGGGTTGTCACTGGTGAGAGGATAGAGGTTGGTGATCTTCTTGTGGGGCTTTCGAGTAGTGGGTTGCACAGTAATGGTTACACTCTTGCGCGGAGGATAATTGAAGAGTCGGATTACACGTATCATGATCCCATGCCTGGCGGGAGGGGTAGGACGATAGGCGAGGTGTTGCTCGAGCCTACGAGGATCTACATCGATACACTCGGCTTGCTTGAGAGTGTTGATGTGCATGGTCTTGCACATATTACGGGGAGCGGATTGCTCAAGCTTCAGAGGCTCACTGAGTACGGTTTTAATATTTCGGATCCGATTGAGCCGCAGCCGATTTTCAGGTTCTTGCAGGATCTCGGGTGCGTTGAGAGTGATGAGATGTACCGAACCTTTAACATGGGCATGGGTTTCCTTGTGGTAGTCTCTGAGGATGATGCCCCTGATGTTCTCAGGCTTGAGGGTGCTCGGATCGTTGGCGAGGTTGTTAAGAGTGGTATCAGTATTGGGGGTATTGAGATAGAGCTTTGAGCGATACTACTTTTAGTTTATTGGAAAAACTTTTCTGAATATTATGGAGAAAGTTAATTATGTTTGAGAACTTTGCAGAGTCTGATTTCAAAAATCTTAACGGGACCAAAACCGCATCCGAACTTACCTCAACTAAAGGAAAGTTAGAAGATTTACAAAAAGAGTTAGAAGAAGAAATTTCAAAAAGATGGAAAAAAAAATTTAAATCGAACATTGGCGGGTTATATCCTTTTGGAGACAAATTAATTAATAGAATATGGATTGCTTTTACGCAAGGAAAAAGTAGGGCGTATATTCCCTATCCTCAACTAAACATAAAGATTTCTGAAAAATGTTTTACTATATTTTTTTTATTATATGGCCCTAAAAGTCCGGAATTATCAAATGATAAGAATCGAAAAATTTCCAAATCTTTTTATGAGAATTTTGTAACAAATGTGCGGAATAATTCTGAGGAATTGGTCTCGAAAGGAATTGATGTTAATGAGTCTATATTAAAATTTGAAGACACGGGTTTTTATAAACCCTACGACTTCGAACCATCCTACATAAAAAACTTGAAAAAAAGTGAACTTATAGACTTAATTTTCTCGTATTGGGATAAATTGCGACCATTGTATGATATGGCGATGAGTGATTCATACAAATTTGTAGTTAAAGAACCTAAGAAAAGTGAAGTCAAACCAGATTTTATCGAACTATTGCCATGTGAAATAGCAAAAAGAGGGTCTAAAGAAAGTGAGGGTAGTAAAAGTAAAAAGCCAGATTATGCTAAAGAGAGCGAAAAAAATCGAAAAATAGGTGATAAGGGAGAAATTTTAGTATTTAGAGAAGAAAAAGAGTATTTAGAAAAAATTGGAAGAATAGATTTAATTGATAAATTAAAACATGTATCAAATGAAGATGATTCCGCAGGATACGATATTCTCTCATTTGACACAAAAGGAAATGAAAAATATATTGAAGTAAAATCAACAGCGTTAAAAGTACCTAATGTTCATCATTTTAATATTTCCTCAAACGAATATGAGAAAGCTACACATTTAAAAAATTATTATATTTATTTTGTTTTTGAAACTGATACAAAAAATCCAAAAATTTACAAACTGAAAAAACCTTTTGATTTGCCAGATAGTAAAATTGAAGTTACTCCTGCAAATTACGATGTTAAGCTGGGGCTAAAAGCCAAAGGATAAAACAATTGATTTTTGGTTTTGTGCACCTGAATTAAACCAGGAACCAAGCGATAAAAAAAGCGATTCAAGGCCATGAGCATCCATGCTGATGCCTTTGGATTTCCAATCCGAGATCTGTGTGAATTTATTTGATCTTCACTCGTCTGCCATCGGTCGTGAGTCGGTCTTCTATGAAGAGTTTTACTGCTTCAGGGTATATCTTGTGTTCTTGTTTTAGTATTCGATCTGCGAGTGAGTCTGGCGTGTCATCTTCCAGTACTGGTACAGATCGCTGGAGGATGATCGGTCCTGTGTCGATGCCCTCGTTCACGAAGTGGACTGTGCAGCCTGTGACTTTGACTCCATAGTTGAATGCTTGTTCTTGGGCGTGCAGACCTGGGAAGCTTGGTAATAATGCGGGGTGGATGTTCAAGATTTTGTTAGGGTAGGCGTCGAGCAGTCTCTTTCCGACTATGCGCATGTATCCTGCAAGCAGGATCAGATCGACTCTTTCTTTGCGCATTAGTGTTAGTATTTCTTCTTCGTAGGATTC
>NJEL02000002.1 GCA_002254825.2 Methanosarcinales archaeon ex4572_44
AGGTCAGGTATCTGTGGAGCAACCACAATATCAACACCCTGTTCCGAGACCTTTTCACAGATCCTTGCTATTTCAACTGCTTTTTTACCAACGGACTCTGAATAAGTCTTGAAGTTTAGGACAATGACTGGACTACTCAAACTCATCAATACTCACCAAGTATCAAAACGGGGTTGACCAACTATAAACTTTCCGCCTTTGAATCCAAACGGGACTGTTGACCAAATCAAATAAGCAACCAGAACAGAAATCGAAGATAATGATCACTATTATTCCTATTCCAGCCATTTCGCTGTGCTTCTTTATTTCACAAGTATATTTTGATTATATACTAATCAAGAGAATCTTTCAGATCCCCATTAAAACCAAATAAGTTGAGAGCCCGGATCACGCGGTTGTCTCAATATTGCAGCAAGCTTATTTAGCCTTACTGAGCGTCTGTTTATATATGTTAGTGTTTGGAGATGTTTTGTGTGAGATCGGATGAACTCATGAAGATCCGACTGATTGCCGATTATCAGTTTGGACGTGGCACGGGCAGGCTGCTCTTTTCAGATGATGTTGCTGTGACTCACTCCAGAACAGGGCGCATCCGCCAGGTATTCGAGGATGGCGAGCGGCTGGCAACTCTCCGTGCTCGCGATGGAATGCTCACCCTCAGTATCCGTGGCGCTGTAAAGCTTCACAAGTCCCTCCCATACCCCATAGTGCGGGTCGTGGTCAGTAGTGAAGCAGCACCTTTTGTTGCAGAGGGAAAAACTGCCTTTGCAAAGCATGCGATAGACGTCGATCCAGAGATTCGTTCAGGCGAGGAAGTCCTGATCGTGAACGAGTCAGATGACCTGCTTGGTGTTGGAAAAGCACTGCTTGCACCCACTGAGATGCTCTCTGCCATGCGTGGCGTTGGCGTAGAGACACGATTTGGAGTGGGAAAGATTGAAAAGTGAATGGCTGCAGACTCGCTTTCCCCGGAACACGACAAGTTTTAAGTAGAGTCGACTGCAAGTAAGGAGACTATACTTCAAGGTGACGTATTCAATGGCAGATTTCAGAGTTGTAATTTCAGACCCTTCAACAGGGAAGTCGCATCAGGTTGAGGTGAGCGGAAGCCAGGCGAACAAATTCATCACACAGAGAATAGGTGATACAATCGAGGGGGATGCTGCCGGGCTTGGCGGTTACACCCTGAAGATCACAGGTGGGAGTGATAAAGATGGTTTTTCCATGCGTCCTGACCTACCAGGTCCAGCGAGGAGAAAGTTACTCGTATCAAAGAGCACAGGTTTCAAGCCAAAGAGGGCTGGCTTGCGCAGGAGAAAGGCTTACCGCGGCAGGGAGATCTCAAGTGAGACTGGTCAGATAAATCTCGTCGTAATCGAACACGGCAGAAAGACGGTAGACGAGATATTCGCCCCACCACAAGAAGAAACAAAAGCAGAAGAGACAGGGGAAGCAATAGAAGAAATGGTGGGCGAGGAGTGAACACCTCTATAATTCAATTTATAATCACTCAAGAAACGCGCCAATAACAGGAACCGTTGTCATCGCGCTTTGTAACTGTCATCTCCGAGCATTACAGCTTAGATGACATAGTCCATGGCGCCACTCTACAACCATACTATCGCGTAGTATTGCGGAAAAAAGTCTGTTGTTGTCAGTTGAATCAAGCTTTAGTTACGCTACTGCTGGTTTCGGATTATGGTGTAGGCAAGATTTTTGCACTGAAACGGAGAGATCTCATAGCACTGGTTGTACACAATCTTTAAGTACGATGAGTTTGTTTGGATGGGTGTTGAAGCTGTCCATTTCCGAATGAGTGATTTCGGGTTGGATTTGTGAAGTGTATGGTTGGCTGACGGTGGCGTTGGGCTGATATGCCTGTGTGTGCTTATGTCAGGCTCTATTTGCGATGACCAAAAGCGTGTATTACGTTTGTTCAGTTGGATTATACATTTTTCTATGACTATTGTCATCGGTTTCATAGATAGATACATTGTAGTGAGAGGAGTTAAGAGATGCCCACCATTCATAGACCGCGGCGCGGGTCACTGGCTTATAGTCCTAGGAAGAGAGCAAAGAGTGAAGTGCCGCAGATAAAAGCCTGGCCAGAGAGTGATGAGGTGAAGTTGTTGGGCTTTGCTGGTTATAAGGCTGGGATGAGCCATGTGGTGATGCTTGATAGTAAGCCGAACAGCCCGACTGAGGGCATGGAAGTGTCTGTCTCTGCCACTGTGGTAGAGGTTCCTGAGATGCGGGTTGCGGCAATACGTGGATATGCTAATGGCACTCATGGAAAGAGGGTGGTAGGAGAGGCGTGGGCGAGAGAGCAGGATAAAGAACTTTCGAAGAGTTTTCGTGTTCCAGATGAGGGGAATGGGAAACAGTTGGAGGATCTGGAGAAGCTGGTTGAGTCCGGGGTGATCAGTGAGCTCCGAGCAGTTCTTCACACGCGTGCCCACAAGATTACAGGCATACCGAAGAAGAAGCCTGATCTGATGGAGACCGGTATCGGTGGTGGCGAGCCTATGGCGTCTTTTGAGTTTGCAAAATCGATTCTGGGAACAACGGTGAGGATAGGTGATCTCTTCAAGGCTGGTGATATCATCGATGTTGTTGCGGTGACAACTGGTAAAGGAACACAGGGTCCTGTGAAGCGTTGGGGTATCAGTCTAATGAAAAACAAGCATTCCAGGGCAGGTAGTAAAAGGCAGGTAGGAAATCTTGGGCCATGGAGTCCTGCACATGTGAGTTGGAGGGTTCCACAACTTGGACAGACTGGGTATCAGCAGAGAACCGATTTTAACAAGATGATACTCAAGATCGGGGATGGTGGTGAGGAGAATATAACGCCTTCGAACGGTTTCATAAATTATGGTGTTGTTAGGAATGAGTACGTCCTGATCAAGGGCAGTGTACCAGGCCCTGTTAAAAGGCTTATACGGATGAGACACGCGATGAGGCCGAAGGGTGAGCCAGTGGAGCCGCAGATACTGAATATAAGCCTTAAGTCTACACAAGGGGTGGGATAGAATGGAAGTAGCTGTCTTTGATCTTACAGGTGAAAAGGCGAGGGAGATCAGGTTGCCTCTGGTATTTATGGAAGCCTATAGGCCAGACTTAATCAAGAGGGCTGTTCTTGCGGCACAGGCAAATCGTCAACAGCCTTATGGTCCACACAGGTATGCTGGCATGAATACGTCTGCTGCGAGCTGGGGTGTTGGTCGTGGTGTTTCGAGGGTTCCGCGACTCACCAATGCAAGAAGAGCGGCGCGTGTTCCGCAGGCTGTCGGTGGACGACGTGCACATCCTCCGAAGCCTGAGGCGCTGAGGGGTGAGAAGGTTAACAGGAAAGAGCGGAGAAAAGCGATTGCTTCAGCGATAGCTGCAACATGTTCAGAGGAACTTGTGGAGAGGCGCGGTCACAGGTTTGCGGGAAGTCTTCCAATAGTGGTTGTGGACGAGCTTGAATCGCTGACCCGCACGAGTGATGTCCTGGATCTTGCAATGAAGATCAATGTTCATGATGATCTTATGAGAGCGAAAAATGGGAAGAAGGTTAGAGCCGGAAAGGGTAAGATGCGGGGCAGGAGATACAAGAGACCGAAGAGTTTTCTGATAGTTGTTAGTGAGGACAGGGGTATCATCAGGGCCGGGAGAAACCTGCCTGGTGTTGACACTGTTACTGTTCAGCAGTTGAATGCAGAACTCCTTGCACCGGGCACGGTTGCTGGCAGACTGGTCATCTGGAGTGAGTCTGCAATACATCGCCTCGGGGAGGTATAACGGATGAAAGCGATCAAGTATCCATTTATCACAGAGAAGGCGACACTGCATATAGATGATGATAACAAGCTCCATTTCATGGTTGACATCAACACAACAAAACGCGAGATACAACGTGAGGTTGAGAAGCTATACGATGTTGATGTGGCAGATATAAACACTATGATAACACCCAAGGGCAAGAAGAAAGCGATTGTAACATTTACAGAAGCAGGCACTGCAAGTGAGCTTGCATCAAGACTTGGAATATTCTAAACGAAAGATGGTTGTGATGATTATATGGGAAAGAGAATAATTGCACAGAGCAGGGGTAAAGGCTCTCCCACGTACAAAGCACCCTCTCACAAGTTCAAAGCAGACCTTGAACACATCAAAACAAGGCAGGGTGAGACGGTCAAAGGCAGGATAGTGGAGCTCGTTCATGATACTGCACGTTCAGCCCCCATAGCAAAAGTTCAGCTCTCGAACAGAGAACAACACTTCATACTTGCGCCCGAAGGCGTCTCGGTTGGCGATGAGATAGCCTGTGGGGCATCGGCAGAGATCAAACAGGGCAACACGCTACCGATCTCGATGATCCCTGAAGGCATGCCGATCTGTAACGTTGAGAATCGACCATGGGACGGTGGACGGTTTGCACGTGCATCAGGGACTTATGCAGTCCTGGTGGCTCACGATTCAGAGAAGACAGTCGTTCGGCTGCCGAGTGGCGGGATGAAATGGCTGGATCATAAGTGTCGTGCAACGATTGGGGTTGTTGCTGGTGGCGGAAGAGTGGAAAATCCACTCTTAAAGGCAGGAAAGAAGTTTCATAAGCTTAAAGCGCGAGCCAGAAAATGGCCAAGAGTTTCAGGTGTTGCGATGAACGCCGTTGACCATCCATTTGGTGGTGGTGGACGACAGCACGTAGGGCTTCCGACAACTGTGAGCAGGAACGCTCCACCAGGGCGAAAGGTCGGCTCGATTGCAGCAAGAAGAACAGGCAAGAGGCGGTAAAATTATGGCAAAGAAGGGAGCGACACGATTACCGAAGAGAAAGGGCGAGTTCACGTATCGCGGCAAGCTAATGGAAGAACTGAAAAGTATGAGTATCGAAGAGTTTGCAGAAATAGTCAATGCCCGCCCGCGAAGAAGCCTCAAGCGAGGCTTGTCTGATGATGAGAAAAAAGTGCTTGATAAGCTCAGAAGTGACGGGGTGGTACGCACACACCTTCGAGAGATGATAATACTCCCTGAGATGGTGGATCGGAAGATCTCGGTTTATAGCGGAAGGGAGTTTGTATCCGTAACAATACAGCCAGAGATGCTTGGACACCGCCTAGGAGAGTTTGCATCCACGAGAAAAATGGTGAGGCACGGCTCGGCAGGCGTTGGAGCAACCAAGTCCAGCAAGTTCGTACCGTTGAAGTGAGGTGAAAAATACTTGGCAAGGGTTAACTACTCAGTTGAAGCAGATCCCAATAATACTGCACGGGCAATGGGCTATGAGTTGCACATATCACCCAAGAAGTCAATAGAGCTCTGCAATACGCTGCGTGGCATGAAAACAACTACGGCAGGAGTTTTTCTTGAAGATGTTATCAACATGAGAAGACCTGTACCGTTCAAGAAATACACCGCGGGTGCAGGGCACAAACCAGGCATGGGGTCTGGAAAATACCCTGTCAAGGTTGCGCGGGAGATACAGAGGTTGCTGGTGAGTGCAGAGGAGAATGCCAGATACAAGGGACTTGATCCTGAAGAGATGAAGATCATGCATATAGCAGTTAGAAAAGGTCGTGTTATACGTGGTTTCATGCCACGTGCAATGGGTCGTGCGACACCCAAGAATACAGAGACTGTGACGATTGAGATAATACTTCAGGAGGTATGATTCAAGATGGGTAGTGAGAAAAAATTTGTCCAGGAGGGTATAAATCGGGCGCAGATTACAGAATATTTCATAAAACAACTGGATCGTGCCGGTTATGGTGGGATGACCATCAGCAGAACGCCTATGGGCACACAGATAACCGTCTTTGCAGAGAAACCCGGAATAATTATAGGAAAGGGTGGGCGCACGATCAGAAAGCTGACATCGGACGTAGCAGAACTATTCAATATGGACAATCCACAGATCGATGTTCAGGAAGTGAAAGTTCCAGAGCTGAATGCCCAGATGATGGCGACACGGCTTGCAAATGCATTGGAACGTGGGATCTACTTCAGAAAAGCTGGCCATAACATGCTTCGACGGATCATGGAGTCAGGTGCTCTTGGTTGTGAGATTATTACTTCGGGTAAGTTCACTGGTTCGCGATCACGTGTCCAGAAATTTGTTGCAGGTAATATCTTGCATGCTGGAAAGCCTGCCGAGGAACTGGTTGACGATGGTTTTGCAACAGCGATCAAGAAGCTTGGGACAATCGGTTGCCGGGTGCGAATAATCCCGCCTGGTGTGGAGATTCCTGGTCAGTTCCATACAACTCCAAGAACGGTTGAAGAGGTCTCCACTGAACCTGAAAAGCCTGCCGGGGTTGTTGAGATACTGGACGAGGCAAAGGCTGAAACAACAATTGAAGAGGAGATTATAGCTGAATCACCACCTGATACAGTTGTCGAAACACCTATCGAAACGACAGAACCTGAAAGAGAAGAAGTTAAAGCTGATCTTGAAGAGGAGGTTGTGGTTGAGGTGCCTGGCGAGGCAGATGAAGAGACACGTATGCGTGGCGAGGTGCTTGAACACAAACACAAGGAGTATGATTATTGGCACCCTGTGAGCAGGGTCCATAAGAAAGAGGCGGAGTGAAAATGGCGATACTCAGACCAGATGAGATTAGGAACATGAGCCGCGAAGAAATCGCTGACGAGCTTCTGAAACTGGAGAGCGATCTTGTGACCGAGAGGGCTCTGGCATCTGCGGGCGGTGCACCAGAGAAACCAGGCCGTATACAAGAGATCAGAAGAACCATAGCCAGGATCAAGACAATACAGGGCGGGATGAGATGAAGATAACACCCTATAATCTGATATACCATGAATTGATCGGGCTCAACCTAGCAGTAGCACGAAGCACAAACCCTTCTCAAGAGAGGATCAGCGGAATGGTTGTGGGCGAGACAAAGAACACACTCATGATCGATACAGGTTGTGGCGAGAAGCAGATTCAGAAGAAGCACAACATATTTCACTTCAATCTCGAAGATCAGGTGGTATCGGTTGCGGGGAGCCTGCTCGTATCACGACCAGAAAACCGAATAAAAAAGAAGGGTAAGAGATATAAATTGAATTAATGTGGTATTCACTATGACGAGAGATATTGGACTTGATATTCAATCACCAGAGAAGGAGTGTGATGATGTGAAATGCCCGTTTCATGGAAGGCTCTCAGTGCGTGGGAGTCTCCTGGACGGTGTCGTGATCAGCTCCAGGATGGAGAGAACTGTTGTGGTGGAGCGGACATTTGAGAGGAAGATTCAAAAATACGAGCGATTCGAGAAACGCAGAAGCAGGATTCATGCTCATAACCCGCCATGCATCGATGCCGTGGAGGGTGATCGTGTTCGCATAGCAGAGTGCCGCCCCTTAAGTAAGACCAAGAGCTTTGTTGTGGTGGAGGTGCAGGAGAGATGAGGGGGCTTAAGGCAGCGATCCCACGATCATTGAACTCCTCTTCACGGATTGCCTGTGCAGATAATACAGGTGCACGTGTTGTTGAACTCATATCGGTCAGGGGTTATCGCGGTGTCAAGAACAGACATCCGTGTGCGGGGATAGGTGACATGATAGTCGCATCTGTTAAGAAGGGCACACCTGAGATGCGAAAACAGATTGTCAACGCTGTTGTGATACGCCAGAAGAAGGAGTTCAGACGACCTAACGGGACACGGGTATCCTTTGAGGATAATGCTGTTGTGATCACTGATGAGTCAGGTATTCCGAAGGGCAGTGAGATAAAAGGGCCTGTTGCGAGAGAGGTTGCGGATAGATTTGGAAAGATTGCATCCACTGCCACGATAGTTGTATGAGGGATAATTGATGATAGCAAGTAAACAGTCTGGAAAACAGAGAAAAGCACGTTTTACAGCACCACTTCACCAGAGGAACAGATTGATGAGTGCAATGATCTCAAGGGATCTCAGGGAGAAACATGGGAGAAAGAGCCTTCCTGTCCGATTGGACGATACTGTCCGGGTGATGCGTGGGAATTATGCAGGTACTGAGGGAAAGGTTGTGGCAGTGAATCGCAAGAAGTATACTATTGCAGTTGAAGGTGTGGTATCTGTAAAGGCCGATGGAACAGAAGTTGCGCGTCCCATTCACCCATCCAATGTGATGATCACCAAACTGAATCTTGAGGACGGAGAGCGAAAAGAGATACTTGAGAGGAGTGGAAGATGAGCAGACACCAGAAGAGAGTGGCAGCACCAAAGAGCTGGCCAATACCGAGAAAGACCAAGGTTTGGGTAGTCAAGTCGAATCCAGGACCGCACAGTGAAGTTAAGAGCATACCACTTGGGGTGATTATACGAGACATGCTCGGTCTTGCAAAAACGCTTCGAGAGGTAAAGAAGATCTTGCATGATGGAAGCGTCCTTGTTGATGGCGGTGTGCGCAGGGACTACAAGTTCCCGGTAGGACTCTTCGATGTCATAGCGATTCCGAAGATGGATAAGTATTACAGAATGCTTCTGGATCGACGAGGGCGGCTGGAGCTTCGAAGCCTTGAAGGCTCGGATACAAAAAAACTGTGCAAAGTTGTGAACAAGACCGTGTTGCCAGGCGGAAGGGTCCAGTTGAACCTGCACGATGGAACCAATCTGCTTGCAACGAACGAGTACGGGACAGGAGACTCTTTGATCCTGTCACTACCAAGTAAGGAGATATTCAAACACCTCGAGTTCACAGAAGGGAACACTGCCATGATCATAGGTGGCAAGCACTCTGGAGAGATTGGTACGATTGCTGGAAAGCGTGTTGTGCACGGCTCAGCCTCTAACATGGTAACAGTTACGATTGGTGAACGAGAGGTTGAAACACTTGAGAGATACGTTTATGTGATAGGCGAGGATAAGCCAGAGATAATGATCGGGAGTTCACTATGAATAACCCTATGCTGAGACCACGGATTGACAAAGTCACCGTCCACATCGGTGTGGGCGAGAGCGGTGAGCGGCTGGCAAGTGCAGAGAAGATCATGAGCGGCATAACCAGTGGTACACCTGTGCGAACCCATGCAAAGAAGACACTGCCAGGATTTGGCATTAAAAAGAGAGAACCTATAGGTTGTAAAACAACGCTCAGGGGAAAAACCGCAGAAGAATTCCTCAAAACATGCCTCAAAATAAACGAGAACAGGCTTGCAGTAGACCAGTTTGACGATAATGGAAACTTTGCCTTCGGTATCGAAGAGCACACCGATTTCCCAGGGATGAAGTACGACCCCAATATCGGTATCTTCGGCATGGACGTGATCGTAGCGGTCAAAAGGCCAGGTTATCGGGTCAAGCGAAGACGTGTGCAGAGATCAAAAGTACCAACAAGGCATAAGCTCACACCAGAGGACTCCATCGCCCATATAAGAGAAGAGTTCAAGGTCGAGGTGATATAGATTAGCGATAAGAAATTCGGGCGTGGCGCCAATCAATGTCGGCGCTGTGGTCGCAAACAGGGGCTTATTAGACGATATAACCTGTATCTCTGTAGACAATGCTTCAGAGAGATAGCAAGCGAGATAGGTTTTGAAAAATACAGATGAGGTGACGTTTTATAGATGTTGTTGGATCCAGTGGCAGATGCACTCTCAGCCATCAAGAATGCTGAACATGCGTCCAAAAAGGTATGCACCATCAAACCAGCATCAAAGCTGATTGGAAGAATGTTAAAGGTCATGCAGGATGCAGGGTATCTCGGAGAGTTTGAGCTCTTGGACGATGGAAAGGCAGGTATCTTCACGGTGGAGTTGAAAGGGCAGATCAACCGATGTGGCGTGATAAAACCCAGACACGACGTGAAACACAGGGAATTTGAAGATTGGGAGAAACGATACCTTCCTGCAAGAAAATTTGGAGCACTCATACTTACAACGCCAGAGGGTGTGATGTCCCACCGCGAAGCGATAGAAAAAGGCATTGGAGGGCAACTACTCGCATACGTGTACTGAAGAGAGAGGCGATTAATAGATGGAGATCAAAGCGATAGAGATCAGCATCCCTGAAAATATAACCGCAGAGGTCGGAGAGAGAACGATCACCGTCACAGGTGAAAAAGGAAGTATAGAGCGAGAGTTGTGGTATCCAGGCGTGAGTATAAGGATGAAAGATTCGAAAATAATAGTAAAAGCAGAGAAAATACGCAAAAGACAGGCTGCAATGGTCGGAACACTGGCATCCCACATCCAAAACATGATACAGGGTGTAAGCGAGGGTTACACATACAGGATGAAGATGGTCTTTGCACACTTCCCGATACAGTTGAGGGTTGAAGGCGATCATCTCTCCATAGCAAACTTTCTCGGAGAAAAAAAACCACGCAGCGCACGAATACACAGCGGAGTCGACGTGAAGGTTGCGGGTGATCTAATCACAGTCACAGGTATCAACAAAGAAGACGTTGGTCAGACAGCGGCAAACATCGAGCAGGCCACCAGGATAAAAGGCTTTGATCCAAGGGTCTTCCAGGACGGGATATACTTAATAGCAAAGGCATGAGAGGTGAAAAGGGATGGATAGACTGCTCAGGGTACGAAAAAAGCAGAAGGCAAAAAAGCCAGAATTCAAACGGGCAGACGCCCACAAAAAGAAGAGACTTGATGATAATTGGAGAAAACCACGCGGGTTGCATAACAAGTCCAGAAAACACATCAAGGGCAAGGCTAAAGTGGCACACCCAGGATACGGAAGCCCTGCCAGTGTACGCGGAATGCATCCATCAGGTTTCAGGGAAATCCTGATCCACACGCCGCAAGAGCTTGAGGGCGTTGATGCCTCAACCACTGCTGTTCGGATCGGCGGTGGCGTCGGCTGGAAGAAGAGAACGGTGATAGAAGAGCGCGCCCAAGAACTTGGGATCAAGGTTTTGAACGCCAAGACGAGCAAGGTTGGTGAAGAAGCATGACAGACCTATCAAACCAACGAAGGCTTGCAGCCAAGATCCTGAAAGTTGGGCTTGGAAGGGTCTGGATCGACAATGAAGCATCTGAAGATATTGCAGCAGCGATCACCCGCAAAGACGTCAGGAACTTGATCGATGAAGGAAAGATCAAGAAAAGACAGATTAAAGGTGTGAGCCGTGGGCGTGCACGCTTGCGAGATGTAAAGAGAGCCTATGGGCATCAGCGGGGGCATGGAACCCGCAAGGGTGCGAAAGGCGCACGCCATCCACGAAAGCGAGATTGGATAAAGAAGATACGTGCCCAGAGGCGAAGGCTCAGAGAGCTTCGAAGCGAAGGTACAATCGACGCCTCAACGCATCATAGACTCTATCGAAAGGCAAAGGGTGGAGAGTATCGTAGCGTGGCTCACCTTGAAGCACACATAGAACTATCAAAGGAGCAGTGAATCAAAGTGGCAAGAGGACCAGGGTACAAGGTGGCTTTCAGAAGACGTAGAGAAGGTCGTACCAATTATCATAGCAGAAGAAAACTGATAATATCAGGAAAACCACGACTCGTCATCAGGAAAAGCCTGAAACACACACAGATACAACTTGTGACTGCAGAACAGGGTGGCGACAAGACGCATGTCAGCGCAATATCCACAGAGCTTAAAAAATATGGCTACACGTGCAGTACATCAAATACCAGTGCAGCATACCTAACAGGTCTGTTGATGGGATATCGTATGCTCGATTCTGGATTGGGCTCGGCAATTCTCGATATCGGGTTGCACCCCGCAATAAAAGGCTCCAGGGTCTATGCCGCGGTCAAAGGTGCCAGGGACGCTGGTGTCGACATCCCCTGCGATGAAAGGGTCTTTCCCAGCGATGAAAGAATACATGGTCAGGCGGCAGCAGAATACAATGGTAACGAGATCCCAGCTCAGTTTGAAGCTGCTGTCGAGAATATAAATAATCTCTACGAGGAATGATTATATGAGGGGCAAAAAAAGGGACGATGGTCGCCGTAAACGTGAACCAAGAACTGTAAATGTGGTTGAATGGATGCCTAAGACGCGCCTTGGCCAACTTGTTAAGGATGGTCAGATCACAACGATGGATGAAGCCCTCAGGTCAGGTTTTGTGATCCGTGAAGCTGAGATCGTGGACGTACTATTACCCGATCTCAGGGAAGAAGTGATAGATATAAACATGGTCCAGCGGATGACAGACTCTGGTAGGAGAGTGAAGTTCAGGGCAACTGTGATCGTTGGAAATGGGGATGGATTCATAGGCATCGGTCAGGGCAAGGACGCGCAAGTTGGACCTGCCATAAGAAAGGCAGTTAACGCTGGAAAGCGAGGAATACTACACGTCAGGCGTGGTTGTGGTTCATGGGAGTGCGGGTGCGGCGAAGCCCACACCGTGCCCTTCGAGGTACAGGGCAAGTCTGGAAGCGTTGTCGTCGTACTGAAGCCTGCTCCAAAAGGACTTGGTCTCGTGGCTGGCGAGACCGCGAGGAAGGTTATGGAGATTGCAGGGATAAAAGACGTGTGGACATACTCAGAGGGCAGAACCCGGACCACGTTGAACTTTGCCAAGGCAACCTACGATGCATTACAACAGACGCTCACAACAAGAGTAGTAGAGGTGTGAA
Source organism: Methanosarcinales archaeon ex4572_44 (assembly GCA_002254825.2). GTDB lineage: Archaea > Halobacteriota > Methanosarcinia > Methanosarcinales > EX4572-44 > EX4572-44. The sequence goes on from NJEL02000002.1 coordinate 12,518, forward strand.
AAGTCTCATGTATGCTGCGATCAGGCTTCGTGGGGGTGTGAACGCTCGCTCCGAGATCAATGAAACTCTCAGGTTGTTGCGCTTGAACCGTGTCAACCATTGCGTGGTGGTGGATGAAAATCCTCATTATAAAGGGATGCTCCAGAAAGTGGCGGGGTATATAGCATGGGGTGAGGTCTCAAACGAGTCTCTCTCACTTCTCTTAAAGCATAGGGGCGAACTCGCTCGCGGGGTGAGGGTAACCGATGAGTACATCGAGGGCAACACAGATCATGGCTCGATAGATGAGTTCTCCCGCGCGGTCTTGCAGGGTGACGCACGTCTTAGAGATGTTCCTGGCTTAAGTCCTGTTTTCAGGCTGCACCCCCCAAGAAAAGGGCATCGGGGAATCAAGAAGAGTTACCGTGAAGGGGGAGTACTGGGTTACCACGGAGACGAGATAGCGACACTGATAAAAAAGATGAGATAATAATATATATTTTGGTGGTTATGTATGGGCAAGGAAAAAGCTAAGAAATATCGGGGATCTCGCACTTGCGGCGGCGGCACCCACAAGAACCGACGAGGTGCAGGCAGCCGAGGCGGACGCGGGAATGCTGGTGTATACAAACACCATGCAATGAGAACATCAAAAATGGGACTGAAACAGGGCAAACACGGGTTCACATGTCACGCAGCAACACGAATAAAAACGATCGTGAACGTTAGTGAACTCGATGAGATCATTGAAGAACTCGTATCGGATGGAATAGCACGAAAGGAAGATGACTCCTATCATCTGAGCCTCGCAGACCTGGGAATCGATAAGGTGCTCGGCACAGGCAGAGTCACAAAAAGAATGATGATCCAGGCAGAAGAAGCCAGTCCCAGAGCAAAATCCAAGATCGAGAGCGTCGGTGGATCTATAACAACAAAATAAAAAAACAACCGCTAAACCCAACGGAGAACGGCCAAGATGAGCATATTCGAAGCCCTTTCACCAGTACTATTACGACTGCCTTCGGTCTCACGTCCAGAAGGGCACCTCCCATTCAAAACACGGATGATGTGGACAATCGGAATACTTATACTATACTTTGCACTTTCAAACGTTCCACTCTTCGGACTCTCAGCAGAGTCGATCGATCTTTTCGAAATGTACCGTGCATTCTTTGCAGGAGCTTCAGGCTCGATCCTACTCCTCGGAATAGGTCCAATCGTTACCGCATCAATCGTTTTACAACTACTTGTTGGTGCAAACGTAATCAGGATGGATCTCTCCGATCCACATCAACAGGCACTCTTCCAGGGTGCTCAGAAGTTACTCGTCTTCGTGATGATCACACTTGAAACGCTCCCACAACTATTCGGCGGTTTCATAAAACCTGATGAAGCAATAGCAGCCACGCTCGGCGTCGGCATAAACATCGTAGTGCTGATACTATTCATCCAGATATTCATCGGCGGAGTACTGATCCTATTTATGGATGAAATAGTCTCAAAATGGGGGATAGGATCAGGCGTAGGACTCTTTATAATCGCAGGCGTCTCACAACAGATCATCACAGGCGTCTTCAACTGGAAACTCAACAAAGGAACAGGAATCCCGATCGGACTGATACCAAAATGGGTGTACCTCATACAAAACGAAGGAGTAGAGTACCTATTATCAAGCGATATGCTAATACAGGGCGGTATACTCGCATTAGTCACCACAGTCGCGATTTTCCTGATGGTCGTCTACGTCGAGAGCACAAGAATCGAGATACCGCTCGCACATAGCGCTGTTAGAGGTGCTCGCGGCAGATTCCCTGTAAAACTGATCTATGCAAGCGTACTCCCGATGATCCTCGTACGAGCACTCCAGGCAAACATCCAGATGATAGGCACAGTCCTCTACAGCCGCGGCATAACCATCTTTGGCGAGTACAGCGGTAGCACGCCACTCAACGGAATAATGTACTACCTTGCACCACTACACAGCCCAAACGACTGGATTCCTTCTCTCGTGGATCAGCACTACACAAGCCTCGGAGCAGCAGTACCAGCAGGATGGCAGATATTCCTCCACGTAATAACAGACGCGGCATTTCTCATAGTCGGCGGAATAGTATTTGCCATCTTTTGGATTGAAACGACAGGCATGGATGCAAAGAGCGTGGCAGCAAAGATCGGAGGCTCAGGCATGCAGATACCAGGATTCAGGCGAAGCACAGGCAGCATCGAACGCGTAATGCAACGATATATCCCAGGGGTAACTGTCATCGGTGGTGCATTTATAGGTTTTCTAACGTTCTTAGCAAGCCTCCTTGGAACAATAGGAGGCGTCGGCGGAACAGGCCTGCTGCTCACAGTAAGCATCATGTATCGCCTCTATGAAGACATAGCATCAGAGCAAATGATGGAAATACACCCAATGCTTCGTGGATTCCTCGGAGGGAGCTAAAAAATCGTAGAGAGCCACTCTCTACGATTTTGGGGGGTATTTGTAGAAGAGTGTTATGCCATATTCGTCTGGTGGGTTTTTCATCTCTCTCCATAGTATGTATTCTGGTGTTATGTCTTTTGTTTTGAACCAGTACCAATTCATTTTGGCGCTGTCAAGTCGCTGGTATTGGTTGCTCAGTTTGTTCTGTACTTTTGGCGCGTCTGTGTCGTGGACTACGATCAATGGCGCGTTCAGTTGTGAGTCAGTTTTTACTTTCCAGCGTATGTTTTCATAATGACGTAGGTACCAGAGGAATTGTGTTTCGATCGCGGTGTCGGTTACATGGATTTCCGTGTTATATCTGTCCCAGTGGTTCGCGACTTCATCGATTTTGTCCAGCATTTCTTGGAATTTTTGTGGTGGTTGTGCTGCCTGAATCAGTGGTTCTGCCGGGTCTGTGTAATTGTGGTAGTTGAGTTGGAGGCTTGAGAAGACAAGCAGTAGGGTGGTCGTGATGAAGATTGCTACGAGTATCTGTCTGGTTTGCGGGTTGTTATTCTGGTGTTTCTGTAGTGTCTCGTTCAGTGTGGTTGATGCGAGGAGGATCATAGGTAGGAGTATGTGTATTGTGAGCCATGGTACTTTCTCTCCGAGGTAGGAGTATGCTGCAAGGCTTGTTAGGGTCCAGTAGATTAGGAATATTCTGAATCGGGCTGGTTTCTCTGGTTTTTGGATTGCTCCGATTGCTGCGAAGATCACGATCGGTAGTTCGTACAGTAATAGGATTGGGATATAGAAGTATGGTGGCCCACTGACGCGTTCTGTGGTGTGCATCCTGTACCAGTGGGTTAAGGCTGATTCAAAGGATGTTGCAAAGCCATGTGGATTTGAGAAAAAATCTGTGTAGAAGAGTGCATATACTATTAAAAAGGATGCGAGTATCGTTATTGTTGCTTGGTGGTGTTTTTTGATAGATCTCCATGGTTGCAGTGGTTTTTTTGATATAATGTCCAGCAGGCATATGAGTGCGAGGTAGGATGTAAAGATCGCTATGTAGATGTACGTGTTCTCCTTTGCTGATGCAGAAAGCCCAAAGAATATTCCCGCACCAGCTGCAAAGAAGAGATTTCTTTTATCGTTGTATTTCAGGATACAGATTATGGCTGCAAGCATGAAGAAGGCTACAAACATGTCGTTTCTGAAGAAACGAGAGTAATAAAGGAAGGATGGTGATATGGCAAGGAAGAAGGCTGCAATGATTGCACCGCGCCTCAAAGAGGGCGAGTGTGATGATCTCTATCTGTACACGGTACTTGGTCAGTGGTTGCATTATCTAACACCGTCTGCTCGTGTTATGGTGGTCATGTAGATGGTTATATATGTTGTTGTTAGAGTTATATCTGTATGCGTGAAATTCCGGTTGGTAATGGCAGATTGCTTGTAAACTTTGATGCTGATTATCAGATCCGTGACATCTATTATCCTCATGTCGGTCTTGAGAATCATGGTGTTGGTTTTCCGTTCCGCTTCGGTCTATGGGTGGACGGTGATTTTTCGTGGATGGGGGATGAGTGGGAGAAGAGTTTGAAGTATCTCCCTGAGACCCTTGTGACCGATGTGAGACTTGTGAATAGAAGGCTTGGAATTGAGTTATTGTGCAATGACGTGGTCGATATCGGGAGGGATATTTACATCCGTCAGATCAGAGTGGTTAACGAGCGGGATGAACTTCGGGAGGTGCGGTTGTTCTTCCATCAGGATTTTAGGATTATGGAAAATGCTGTTGGAGATACTGCAAGTTATGATCCTGGCACCGGCAGCGTGATTCATTATAAGGGCAAGAGATATTTTCTCGTCAGTGCTATTCGTGATGGTAAAAAAGGTGTTGATCAGTTTGCCACAGGTTTCAAGCAGTTTCACAATTTTGAAGGCACTTGGAAGGATGCTGAGGATGGTGTGCTCAGCAGGGGTCCAATTGCACAGGGTTCTGTCGATTCCACGGTTGGTGTGAACCTTGTGCTTGATCCTCGTGGCGAGAAGGCAGTGTATTATATCATTGCTGTTGGGCGTGATTATGGTACGGTTAGGGAGGGGTATTATTATCTGCTAGACCGTACACCGAGTTATTTCATACACCGCACAGAGAACTACTGGAAGAGGTGGGTGAACAAGACCGATTTCAACTTCACGAACCTGCCTCCTCCAATTGTCGAGTTTTTTAAGAAGAGTCTTTTAATCCTCAGAACCCAGGTTGATGAGGGCGGTGCGATCATCGCAGCCAACGATACCGATATTCTCCAATTTGGTCGTGACACGTACAGTTACATGTGGCCAAGGGATGGTGCACTTGTGGCTTACGGGCTTGGTCTTTCGAACAATCCTGCTATTGCAGAGCGTTTCTTCACATTCTGTTCAGGCATTCTGATGCATATCGGGTATCTCTTTCACAAGTACAATCCGGACGGGTCTATCGGGAGTTCCTGGCATCCTTGGATCATAGATGGTAGGAGGGTGCTTCCAATTCAAGAAGATGAGACTGCACTTGTGATCTGGGCATTGTGGGAGCATTTCGAGCGTTTTCGAAATATCGACTTTATTCGCTCGATCTATCATCCGTTGATCACGCAGGCTTCCGATTTCATGGTGAAGTATCGGGATAACGAGACAGGTCTCCCTGATCAGTCGTATGATCTCTGGGAGGAGCGGCGTGGCATTCACACCTTCACAACCTCTGCCGTCTACGGTGGCCTGATTGCAGCCGCTCGCTTTGCCGAGCTCTTCCATGACACCAGTGCCTGCAGGGAATACAATGCTGCAGCCCGTGAGATCAGATCTGGGTTGGAGCGGTATCTTTACAGTGAGGAGCTTAGGCGTTTTGTTCGAAGGATTGTTCCGAAGGGGTATGATGTTGATGGCGGTTTTGAGGTGGACGAGACCATTGATGCAAGCCTCTATGGAATATTTAAGTTCGGGGTCTTCAAGCCTGATGACCCGCGTGTGATCGATACCATGAAGACCATTGAAGATCGGCTCTGGGTCAAGAGTGATGTTGGTGGTGTTGCCCGTTACGAGGACGATTATTATCACCGAGTTAGTAAGGATATAGCGAATGTACCAGGTAATCCATGGTTCATCTGCACGCTCTGGCTTGCACAGCATCGTATTGCAGTGGCACGCACGGTGAAAGAGTTAAAACTGGCAATCCCGCTCATGGAGTGGGTTGTTAGGCATGCCACGCCTTCGGGTGTTCTGGCTGAGCAGTTGGACCCTTATACTGGTGAACCGCTTTCGGTAAGCCCGCTCACGTGGAGCCATGGAGAGTTTGTAGCGACCGTGATGGAGTTTATTGAGAAGACAAAAAATCTGACCGTTTCAGCCGTCCTTGAATCGTATCATCTTGGTAGCGCTAAAAAGCGAAGTCCTTGAGTTCGTTGTATCGTTCGTAAACGAGTTCTTTGAATTTTTCAGGTTTTGCTCTGATGAGCGCTGCAAGCTCGAAGTCGCCGAGGTACTCTAACCATTTGATGATCCACCCAATCTCCTCTCCCTTGATCTCGTTGAGGTGTTCAATCAGTCCCTGCAACCCGTTACAGACTCTGTTTAGTGCGCAGTAGCCTTCTTTTCCCTCACCAAGTATTATTCTCCGTGCAATCTTGCATCGATGCACTGCTTCCTCTTTTGTGATCCAGTCAAGGTCACGACAGTTCCTGAAGCCCTTGAGCTGGTGTATCGTCTCTATGCTTTTTGCAGCCCTCCCTGCGAGTTCGAGCAGCATTTCGTTGTCCAACCCCGAGAGTGCGTAAGGTGTCTCATAGTAGCATTCGATAGCACCGATCACAGAGTTCTCTGCAATGAGGGGTATCCCAATTGCAGATGATGGTGTTGTGCCGTTTTTGATCGTTGAAACACCTGTCCGTTTGGAAACATCCTCTGGTGTGATTGCAATCTTGATCTCAGCATGTCTGAGAGCATCTCCCACAAGTGTCTCATGCGTGCTGAGATCGATGGGCAGTACATCTCCTGCCACGTTCTCTGTGTATACTGGCGTGAGATGTGAGTCTTTCAGGAGGTAGATTATGATTGCCTCGGATCCTGCAGTCTTCTGGATCAGGCTTGATATTATCTCTATGGTTTTATCAAGGTTCAGACATGCTATGAGAGCGTCTCCTGTCTCTCTGATTGCATCCCGTAGTTCCATTCCTGTTCGCTCCCACATCTCGAAGTATTCTTTGTAGACGAGGCTGAAATTCATTATGAATTCGAGGAAGAAGACCGATGATTTTGAGACTATGAGTGGTATCTCTTGGAATGGTACCTCCTCTGTGAGCTTGCCGAGGGCATCGGTATGCACTGCTGTTATTTCTTCGAGACCAGTCTTCTCACGTATGCACTCTCTACTGAACTCATAGGCGTTGTAGAGAGCGGTCTCATCATCTCCTCCGAATAGGTACTCGTTGAGCAGTTCTGTATATGTCTCTTCAAGTTTTTCAGGAGTCACTCTGATCTCCTCTCGCGTGCCACTACAATGGTTGCATCATCTGTTCCCCGCGCATACTCTCGGAACAACGCATCTGCGATCCTCTCTTCATCCTGGCTGCAGAGTCGCAGGAGAAGCTCTCGGTTGATACCTGATCGTATCCCGTCTGAGTGCATCAGTATCAGATCTCCACTGGTGTAGGGGTATGTGTGCTCTATTACCCTTTGCATGTTGTACCCGATGATTCCACCTGTTGAGATCGGGTAGCTGTTCTCGCTCCCAATTATCCTGGTGGTGATATTCCCAACCCCTGCAAAATGGATCCTACCCTCATCTATTTTTATTATCACTACTGCCATGACAACGCCATCGGTAGCTCTGAGTGCATCATCACACGCATAAAAGAGACCCGTCAGGGTGAAATCCTCTCTGGAGCGAATGTAGTCTCTTATTGTCTTCACACAGATAGTTGCAGCCCTTTCTGCATGATCTCCATGCCCGATGCCATCAATAAGACTGATCAGAATGCCCTGGTTTATCTCTTCCACCAGGTATGCATCGCCGTTTGCGGTGAACCCCTTCTTCGCCCTGCTGATAGCACCCACGCCCATTTTCATCTCAACCACTTTCTGATCCGTACGCATGTTCCATCCTTCCCGGTGTCGATAGAGAGCTCATCCATCATGTGTTCAACACCCAGTAGCCCGATGCCAAGCCCATGGCTCACGCTCTTATCTCCATTATCTATAATTCCACTGCCCGAGTCCCTGCAGACGATCTCAATCCCCTGCTCGTTGGGGTGCACCTCAACCGTTCCAGCACCTGCATACTTCACTGCGTTCTCGGCGAGCTCTGAGACGGCAGTTGCGATCCGATGTTGATCATAGATACCAAAACCTATTCTCTCTGCAATCTCTATCACACTCTCCCGCATGTTTATGATACCTGCCAGATTCTGGACATGAAAGACTCCCTCTCGCATTGGGCTCATCGTCGTCTCAGCCATTTTTTGATGGTTATGATGGTTCCCTCACCTGGCTTTGATTTGATCTCAAACTCGTCCATGAGTTGCTTTGCACCAGATAGCCCGAGTCCAAGGCTGCCTGATGTACTGACCCCGCCTTTGAGCACAAGTCCAATATCCTTTATCCCAGGACCTTCATCTACACATACCACCACGATACCATTCTTATCACCAGTCTCACTTTGCGCCTTTTCAATTGTCACCTCTCCCTTGCCTGCATAGGTTACGATATTTCTTGTGAGTTCAGAGATGGCGGTGGTGATCTTTGTCTGATCCACCACGTTAAAACCCATTTTCATCGCAAGCTCGCGCCCCTTGCCCCGCGCAGCGATTATATCAGCGCTCGATGCAATATTCACCTTCGTCATCTCCTCATCTTCGCTCACGACACACCACCACGTTGCTCCGCCCCAATGAGTTGTTTCAACAGCTTCCTCCCCCTCTCGAGGTTGAGAGCAGTGTTCACGTTCCACTTGACACGTATCCCGAGTTCAACGAGGGTTACTGCAACAGCAGGTCGGATTCCCACAACAACCGTTTTTGCACCGAGCAGTTCTGCTGTTGCTGCAACATTTGAAAGGGTTCTACCCATAAAACTATCCACAATATCGAGGGCTGTGATATCGATTATCAACCCTGTGGCTCCAACATCCTTGATCCTGAGCAGTATATCTTCCTGCAGCTTGGATATCTCATCGTCAGAGAGCTCTGACTGGATCGTTACCACAAGGAAATCCTCAATCTTCAGTATAGGAATATCCAAGAAAAATCCCTCTCTTCATCTATCTTCTATCCTCACTTTAAACCCAAGCATCTTGTCAGCGTGCCAGAGACCTGCACGCAGGTTGTTCTTCGTTATCAGCATCGAGATATCGATCCCGAGACCTGCAAGCGTCTGTGCGTTAGCCGGGCTTATGCCTGTTATGATCGTATCTGCACCGAGCATCTTTGCAGCATGCACCGTCTTTATCATGTGGTTTGCTACCAGACTGTCAATTATTGGAACGCCTGTAAGATCGATTATCACAACCGACGCCTCAACTTCAACGATCCTATCCAACAACTCTTCCAAGATCTGCTCCGCCCTTTCAGAATCGACGGTTCCGATCAATGGAAGCACCAGTATCTCCTCGCGTATCTGCAGGACTGGGGTGGAGAGGCTCATCATGGCTCTCTGCTGTTCGTGTATCACACGCTCCCGTTCCTCAACAAAAGCCATTGTCACAATGGTGAGGATATTATTTGCAATGGGTTCATACGAGTCGAGCAGTTGATAGAGCTTCTCCTCATCATCCCGATACTTTGAGAAGATGAAACGCTCATAGATATCTCGAAGTTTGAGAATCCCACCGATTATTCTCTCAACGCTCATATCATGCATCACTGCTTCTTCGGTTATTATTTTTGCATATTTTTCAACATCTTCAAATTCGCCAGTTCTGAAGGTTGAGACCACAGTGTTGTAGAGAGCAGTGTACCGCGCCTCTGTCTCAACATCACTCATCTGTTCAAGAAGACCTGATTCTCGCATCTCGGTTATCCACTGTCCCTTCAACTGATCTGCATGATCCTCAAAGAGAGCGCTCAACTCTCTTTCCAAATTTTGACTCATACCGCTCACCCGACTATCACAACAGGTATCATTCTGTGATTATTGGTACATAATACTGTCGAATATTCTGACAGATCCTAACTCCATGTTATAGATATCCCCTTACAGATAGAAGAACGCCTCCAAACCGAGACCCCAAGAGACACCGCATAAACCAGAGCCCACCCCCGCAAAAGATTTAACGCTAAGAGGCCATACAAGACCTGAAAAGCGATCTTTATCCTTTAGTTGGGGCAATGCAATGGTTTCACGCACACCACTACTAACGGTCGACGTTGTAATCATCTATCAAAAAAAGATAGTTTTGATCAGGCGTGCCAATCCACCCTACCAGGGCTACTATGCGCTACCCGGCGGTTTTGTTGAGATCGGTGAAACAGTAGAAGATGCTGCTCGGCGCGAGGCAGAAGAAGAGACCACGCTTAACGTGAAGCTCGTAAAGCTTCTTGGTGTCTATTCTGACCCTGATCGGGATCCGCGTGGGCACACCATCTCAATCGCATACATCGGCGAAGGAACAGGTAGGCTGGTCGCCAATACTGACGCTGCCTCCGTAGAATTGTTCGACACCGATGAACTGCCTAAAAAACTCGCCTTTGACCATGAAAAAATCCTAAGAGATGCATTCCATGTCATTTTAAACGCTCACAGCCCTCACAATATTTTATTTCATTCAAACCGAAAAAGATAAAATAAGAGAAAACTTATATTTATAACAATATTGTTGCGGGGGTGGGTCTCCTCTTCGCTATTTATCTTTCCCATTTTTCTGCTGGTCGTTCTCTATATGTTGAATATTTTTCGTGCGTTTTCGGTGGTTTTCTGTGCTATTTTCTCGAAGTTTGTCTCTTTTATGTTGGCTATGGTTGTAATTGCATCCACTATGAAGGCTGGCTCGTTCCTTCCGCGGCGGGGTGAGAGGTATGGCGAATCGGTCTCAACGAGCAATCGGTCGAGCGGGACTTCGCGTGCGAGGTCTCTGTGGTGTTGTGAGAAGCAGACGAGTGTTGCGAGCGAGATGTAGAAGCCGTGGTCGAGTATCTCGTTCATCGTCTCGATGCTTCCGCCGTAGCAGTGGAATACTACGCTATCACAGTTCTCTACTATTTTTAGTGCTTTTTCTTCTGCATCTCTTGCGTGGAGTATCACGGCTCCCTCAAAGGTGGTTGTTATCCCTGAGGTTATAATCTCGCTCACACCACTTCTCCCTGCTCTACTCAGGGCATCGCCTCTATCTGAGTTGAACTGTGGAAAGTTGATGTGACAGTGTGAGTCAATTATCAGAGGGTTTCTCATCTGCTGATTGAGAGTAGGTGGTTGATGGCTACTACAAAGGCTTCAACCGATGCCATGACTATGTCTTCTCTTGCAACACTTGCGGTGATCATTCGTCCTGTTTCATCTTCCACTCCGATAGTTACCTCTGCAAGTGCGTCAGATCCTCCAGATATGGCTTCTATCCTAAAGTCTTTTATCTTCACCTTGAAACGCTCGCCGAGCATGCTTTCAAGGGTTTTGAGTGCCGCATCCACTGTTCCAACTCCTGTGTGTGCTGCAAGTTGCTCTTGATCGTCTATTATGGCTTTTATAGCTGCTGTGGGTGTGATCAGGTTGCCTGTCATAACCGAGACCTCTTTCAATGCGATTACTTGCTCTCTTCTCGAGACCTGTCCCATCACAGTATCCGCAACAGCAATTAGGTCTGAATCGGTGACACGCTTGCCCTTGTCAGCGATCTGTTTCACGCGTGAGAGTATCTCTCGCAACTGCTCTCTGTTGGGTTGTATATCCATTACATTGAGTGCCTGTTCCACTGCGTGGCTGCCTGTGTGTTTGCCGAGCACGATCCGTCGTTTGTGCCCCACCATCTCAGGGGTCATTATACCAGGTTCAAAGGTCTCTGATTCTACGATCACCCCGTGGGCATGTATCCCGGACTCGTGGGCAAAGGCATTATCCCCTATGATCGGCATTGTGATCGGCATCTTTACATCGGTGTAGCGCTCCACGAGCTTTGAGGTTTCAAAGAGGCGTTCGGTCCTGATAGTTGTTCTGGCACCGTACATGCTGTGGAGGCTCATCACAACCTGGGCTATGTCAGCATTGCCTGCACGTTCCCCGAGTCCGTTCACGGTCACCTGCACCTGCGAGGCTCCTGCTTCGCATGCTGCAAGGCTGTTGGCTGATGCAAGCCCAAAATCGTCGTGGCAGTGAACATCGATCGGGATTTTAACCGCACTGTTGATGCCTTTTATCAATTTGTACATCTCTGAGGGCACAATCACGCCAACTGTGTCTGGGACATTTATCACATCACATCCAACAGACTCAACCCTGGAGAATATCTCTTTTAAGTAGGAGAGTTCTGTTCTGGTGGCATCCATCGCTGAGAACATGCATTTCACACCACAGTCCTTGATCTGCTCCACCGCATCCACAGCCATCTGAGAGACCTCCTCCCGAGTCTTCTTGATGGTATGAATCCGCTGAACATCAGAGGTTGAGACAAAAATGTGCACCATATCAACGTCACACTCGATGCACGCATCAACATCCTCTTTCACCACCCTCGCAAGCCCGCATACATCAGCAGTGCTCAAATCCAATCCAGCGATCGTCCGCGTAGCAGCCATATCACCTTCAGAAGCATTTGGGAATCCTGCTTCGATCACATTCACACCGAGCTCGTCCAATTTCTCTGCTATACAAACCTTTTCATCGATTGTGAGTGCAACACCAGGTGTCTGCTCTCCATCACGGAGCGTCGTATCAAAAATGCGTATCTTTCTCCCTTTCAACGATTCATTGAAGTAAAATGCCATCCCCTCACACTTATTTTATTATTTGATCAGCATTGCTCAGATCTGCCCACCCTAAAATGAATGATGAGAGATAAACCTTTTGATTTGCAGCGAATTTATGCAATGCTGGAATAGAGGAATAATTTTTATTTTTATTTTGATATTGCCATCGTTATTTGTATTCCTTCGACGTCCCATTCTTTTACGAGTGCTCCTTTTACGTCTATGTCCATGCCTATTGCGAGTATTCTTGCGCGGACTTCGTATGCGATTGTTTCTTCCCATTCGAAGACGAGGTCTGTGATCCGATCGTTGTTTATCTTCACTATTGCCTGTATTTCGTCGTCTACGTGGAGGTTGAGGTTTTTGCGCATGTCTTGGAGGCGGCGTATGATTTCGCGTGTGTATCCTTCGGCTTCGATGTTTCGTGTTAGTGTGCTGTCGACGTAGACGAGTCCGCCTGGGAATTCGGCTACTGTGGTGTTTTCTGGGATTACTTCTTTGAATTCGACCATTTCTGGTAATACTGTGGCGTTAAGTTCTGGGATTTCGAATCTGCCTTGTGTGTTGATGCTGTGTTTGACTGCAATGCTGTTTGCTCGTTCGATTGCTTCTTTCACTTTTCTAGCGTCTTTTTTGAATGCTGGTCCGAGAATTGCTGGTTTTGGTATGGCTTTAACTCCTAGTTCGCTCCATGTTTCGTCTGGGTCGAGGATTATCACGTCTTTTGAGTTGCATTGTTCCAAGAGGACTTTTCTGAGGTTTTTCACTGCTTTTATCACTTTTTGGTTGTCTGGTTTTATTATTATTCGTCTGATGGGCCAGCGTAGTTTTCTCTTGGCTTTTTGGCGTGCGTTTGATGCTGATTCAACTATGTCTCGCACGATTTCCATCTCTTCTTCAAGTTCAAGATTTTGTAGACTCGTGTCGCTGGGCCAGTCGCACATGTGTATTGAGAGGGGTGCATCGGTGTCTGTTTCGCGAACGATGTTTTGGTATATTGTTTCTGATATAAATGGTGCGAAGGGGGCGATTATCTTTGAGAGGTCGGAGAGTACGCGGTGCAGTACGTAGTATGCTGCAAGTTTCGTTGGGCTTTCTGCTTCGATCCAGACTCGTGGGCGGATGAGCTGGATGTACCATCGTGAGAGGTCGTCGAGTATGAATTCACTGATTGCGCGGGTGGCTCTGTGAAGCTCGTATTTTTCCATCTCTTTTTCAACTGTTCTGGCAAGGCTCTGGATGCGTGAGAGGATCCATTGATCTTCAGAGTAGAGAGCGTCCTTTATTGAATCATAATCGGTTTTCTTTGGGTCGAATCCGTCAAGCACCATGTATGGAAGCGGGAATCTGTAGACGTTCCATAGGATGTTGAAGATGCGATGGGTGTTTGCAATGCCCTCCCACCCAAACTTCAGATCGTCCCATGGTGCACTCGATGAAAGGACGTAGTAGCGGAGTGTCTCAGCGCCAAACCGCTTCACCACCTCTTCAGGTTCCACCACGTTTCCAAGACGCTTCGACATCTTCTTACCTGCATCATCCAGCGTGAAGCCGTGCATTAAGACACTTTTATATGGTGCACGTCCGAAGGCTATCATGCTTGCGCCAAGCTGTGAATAGAACCAGCCTCGTGTCTGGTCATGTCCTTCTGTTATGAAATCGGCAGGCCACCATTCGGCAAACTCCTTGCGCTCACCTGGGAATTTGAGGGTTGCCCATGATGACACGGCTGAGTCGAACCAGACATCAAAAACATCTCTCACCCGCTTCTTCACACCACCGCCGCACTCGCATGAGAGTTCTATCTCGTCCACGTAAGGGCGGTGGAGGTCTTTCAGATCGCTTACCCCGGCGCGTGACTTGAGCTCGCCCACTGTCCCGATAACCTCGATATTTCCACATCGTTCGCAGACCCAGATGGGAAGGGGGATGCCCCAGTATCGCTGGCGGGAGATGCACCAGTCACGGACACTTGAGACCCAGTCATGGAAGCGTGCTGTCCCGGCCCACTCAGGATACCACCAGACACGCGTTATCTCTTCAAGCATCTCATCTCTGAGCCTCGAAACCCGGAGGAACCACTGTTCTGTAGCCCGGTAGATGATAGGTGTCTCGCATCGCCAGCAGTGACCATAGCGATGCGTTATCTTCCCACGTGCAAGCAATGATCCCCGTTCTTCAAGGTCAGAGATCACAAGATCGTTCACATTGGCCTGAACATTCAGACCTGCATATTCGCCAGCATCATCCGTGTATTCGCCAGCAGAGTCGACTGGACAGAAGATGGGCAGGTCATGCTCAATACCAAGCAGGAAATCGTCCATACCATGACCTGGAGCAATATGAACACAACCTGTGTTCTCAACCGTCACAAAATCTGCCAGATACACCTGGTGCAAGAAATCATTCTGTTTTGGAACTTTATCTCCAAGCGGATGCTCATAAGTTGTTCCTTCAAGTTCTTCGCCAAGCATCGTATTCAGAATTTCGTAATCCGTGTACCTGCCCGCGCGGAGCACAGATTCAACCAGTTCACTTGCAACGATCAACACCTCACTCACACCTTCTTTGATGGCACGGACCCGCGCATACTCAAAAGACGGGTGAACAGCCACAGCAATATTGGAGGGAATCGTCCAGGGCGTCGTCGTCCAGATAACAATGAACTCGTTATCAACACCCGAAACAGGGAGTTTCACAAAGATTGAAGGATCGACCCGATCAGCATAATCCACTTCGGAATCGGCAATAGCTGTTTCGCACCTCGGACACCAGTTCACAACCCGAAACCCGCGCTCAAGCAGATCCCTCTCGTACGCCCGCTTCAACGTCCACCACGCAGACTCGATATACTCATCCCGAAGCGTCATGTACGGATCCTTCCAGTTAAGCCACACCCCAAGAGACTCAAACTGAACAGTCATCTCGTCTTTGTGAGAGAGCGCAAACTCTTCACACTTGGAAACAAACTTATCCACTCCATACGACTCAATATCCTTCTTAGACGTAAAACCAAGCACACCCTCAACCTTCACTTCAATAGGCAGACCATGCATATCCCAGCCAGCACGATCCCGCACATGAAAACCCCGCATAGACTTAAAACGCAGAATACTGTCTTTTATCACCTTATTCCACGCAGTACCGAGATGAATCTTACCCGTTGTGTACGGAGGACCATCGACAAAGAAAAACTTCTCACCACCACGCCTGAGCTCACGCACCTTAGAATACGCATTAATTTCATCCCAAAAAGACATGATCGAAGACTCGACTTCCTTCGAATCATACTGAGCATCCACAACATGAAACATAAAACAATCACCAAAAACCTGAAAACCAACACTAATAGAAAAACACCAATGAAAAGCCTTGTGATCACAAACTCGTGCGGCGTTGGCTTGGAGAGGAGATAGTCTCTGCTTAATGTCTTATTCTAAAGGAGTGTGAAAGTGTTATCGCGGGTTTTCCGAGGAGTTCCAAAAGATTCTATAATTATTGACTCCTGAAGTATGCACATCTGAACATGGATCCCAAAAACCGTTTCTGGGAGATAGATCTCACACGTGGTATTGCCATAATCGCGATGGTCGCCTACCACCTTTCCTATGATCTAAATTATTTTAATGTGTATGGTGTTGATATCAACTCTGGCTTCTGGTGGTATCTCGCACGAAGCACAGCCGTAACATTCTTACTCCTCGTTGGAGTCTCACTGACTCTCAGCTACTCAAAAACAAAGATACAGACTCCAGAAAAGAATACATACCGAAAATATCTCAAGAGAGGTTTTGATATATTCATGCTGGGCTTAGCCATCACCGCGACAACGTGGCTTCTTCTGGAAGAAGGCACCATCCTCTTCGGCATCCTCCCTCTCATCGGAGTATCAATCATTCTGGCATACCCGTTCCTGCAATACCGCTACTTAAACCTCATAGCAGGCGTAATCATCATATCAATCGGGATACACCTTAAGAGCGTCACAATCAACTCTCCCTATCTCTTCTGGATGGGTCTCAGACCTGAATACTTCTACACGCTCGACTACTTCCCGATCCTCCCATGGTTTGGAGTGATTCTGATCGGTTTATTCCTCGGAAACCTACTCTATTACAACAGCACGAGAATGTTCAACTTATGGAACCAACCCAAAAATCCAATTGTGACATTATTTTGCCTCATAGGAAGACACTCACTCCCGATCTATCTCGCCCATCAACCAGTACTGATCACAACACTACACGTATTTGGCATAATAGAGTTCATAACGCAACTACCCTGAAGCTGTTAAATTGATGTTTTGGCTTGAAATATCCATTTTTGCCAACCGCAAGCAGTAGAGAAACACTCCTATCGGGGCGAAGGCAGCGTATGCTTTTTCCACCACTTGCTCTAATTTTTACGATTGTGATCCTTCTTTTCGCACACGTGTTTTCCTGTCTCGCAGAACGTCTCGAAGTGTTTGAGCCAATCTGGATAGACAGGTGATGTTTCTACGAATTCGACCAGTGCTTTTACCTGTGTGATGGTTTTCGGGTCGAGTCCGTGTTCAATAATGCAGGCGTCTCTCTCAGCTATTTTATCAGGGACTCGTATGATCTTCAGGAACGATTTTATTGCGTTGTGTTTGTCTTTCACTGCGAGAGCTATTTCGTGTCCTTTCTCTGTGAGCTTCACACCATTATGTTTTTCATATCTGACAAGCCCATGCTTGTCCAGTTTCTTCAGCATTTCCACCACACTTGGCGGTTTGACGTTCAGAGATGCTGAAACATTCTTTACTCTCACATACCCTTGTTCGTCTATTATATTGAGGATTGCTTCGAGGTAATCCTCTGCTTTTCTTGAGAGCACGACCAGTTATTAGGACAACCTATTATTTGAAGGTTGTTGCAGAGGCCAGAGAAAGAAAGCGAGAGTTTTGTATCACTGGCACAAGGTTTATCAGGTGCTTCGTTTCATTCTATCTTTTTTCACTCTTTGCGAGGTGTGATGCTTGTCTGATGAGCTTGGTGTCTCTGAGCTATTTGAGATCACTGCTGATATCGGTGGTCGTCCTGGTGTGGACTGCAGAGGTTTCTGCAAGTACTGCTATTTCAAGCGTGTGAAAGAAAATCCTGTGTTAGGGTGCAGGTATTGTTCAAGGGAGAATGTTGGCTGCGACAAGTGCCGTTATGAGATTGTTGAGAAGCATAACGGGTACGCCGATCCCACGATCCTTCAGCACTACGTGATTTCCAGGACCACACAGGAGCGTTTCGCAAACCCCAATCGCAGTTATGCAATCAACATCAGCGGGGGCGGGGATGCTGGTTGCTACCCCGATCTATTGGAGCTTGTCCGATCAATCGGGGGCGTAGCCCCTATCCACCTCGGCTACGTGAGCGGTAAGGGGTTAACACCGCAGGATGCAATGGAACTCGTTGAAGCAGGCGTTCGGATCGTCACTTTCACCGTCTTCTCAACCGATCCGTTGTTGCGAAGGGAGTGGCTGAATGACCACGCCCCAGAAGCTGCATTAGAGTCGTTGCGCACGTTTGCTGGTAACTGTGAAACCTATGCTGCTGCTGTGATAATACCAGGCGTGAATGCTGAAGATATCTTCAAGACTGCTCGGACGCTTGAGTCGTGGGGCGTTAAAGGACTCACACTCATGCGTTTTGGAAACAATGAAGAGAACGGGATTATACTTGGAAACGAGCCGATCATAGAAGGTATCACCCCCCAAAGTGTTGAAGAATTCAGAGAGCTCGTGCTTGCTGTTGACCGTGCTGTCCCCGGGATGAGGGTGGTCGGAACACCGCTCTTTGATCCTCTCACTGGTGCACCATTCGCACTTGCAAGCGTCTTAGAGGATGATTTTCCAGATTTTTCACCGATCCGATCCGAAGCCACGATCCTCACTGGGAAGGTTGCAGCCCCCTTTATTGAGAGGATACTTCAGAGGATTGACGGATCTCAACATGTGAACGTGATCAGTCTTGAAAAGGAGATCGGCGACCTCATCACGCACCGCGATCTTGAGCGGTTGCCACTCGATTGTGTGAAGGAAACTGTTGTGGTCCCAGGCAATGCGCTCATCCATTCACAGAGCTAATCCAGATGATCAATGCCTTTGGCTTACCACCCAAAGAGTGAGCCTGATGCCGACTCTCTGTGTACCCTAACAAGTATCTGGTCATCATGCGAGGGCGTTACATCTGCCACATCGCTGATCGTCTTCCCTTCAACAAGTTCAATGCCCATGATATCCTCTGCAAAGTTCGCATAAGGCAATTTGACACGCACGCCATCGGTTTTCAGCGTCACGGGAAACGGTGCAATACACATATTAAGATCCTGGACCTCTCCTTCAATCGCTTGTTTCAAATAGATCGGTGGCAGGATTGGCGGATCGTCTTCAAGCTCTCCCTTCAACCCATCCGCAGTTTCAAGCACTGCATCCATCACCCTGTTTAAGCGAGCCTTCTCATTTCCATAGCACTCATCTGAGATATCGTCAAGCCAACGCCACGACCCATGACAAGAGAGTTCACCTTGGCGCCGCTCTCTCTCAAACCCTCGATGAGATTGCAGTGCGGAACAGGCGCATGGTGACGGGCATACGAAGGCGAGACCATTATAATCTCAATACCAGTGAGCGGCGCAGGCATAAGCTCACCGTGCACGATTTTAACCATGCCCTCTATCTTCGAAACACCCTCCTTTGGCACTGCAAAGATCATGACTACTTCAGTGGAGGTAAGGTCTATCGAGACGATGAACCCGCCAACATCCTCTATTAAATCTGTCACCCAATCATGCCTGTAGGGCGCACCCCGAAAGATCATGAACTCCATCCAAACCTCTCCTTCACACGATTGACCCACTCAGGCTCAATAACAGCCTCAGATGCAACCACAAGCACCGACTTTGCCCCATATTCCACATGACGCACCCTGAAACCTACAGGGATTATCTGAAGTGCAAGCGTAACAAGCTGATCATATATCTCCTTTGAAGGATCAACGATCACAATACCCAGCAACCCATCAAGATCAACACCCTCTTTCTTAACCAGAATATGGGATCGTTCAGGCTGCTCCACATTATCCCTCCCATAAATATCCCAAAGCCTCCGCAGTATCTCAGGGATATACCGTTCCTCTCCAATCACAAGATCAAACTCATCCCCAACAACACGGGCAACCGAGATGTCATTGATGGTAAGAGGCTTTTCAACCGCCTTGAACTCAATCTGGCACGAGAAGAGAGGGGTTTTTGGATCAGCATAGATACGAAGAGCATCAAGGTTCTTGACGTTCATATCCATCATCAGGTACTCAACAATCTCACGATACGCAGCAACACCCGCTTCATCCTCACACTCAACAAACAGATTCTCCATAAAGTCACCCGAAACACCAATATTATTCAGATCAAAGATTTGAAAGGTCTTCCGACCCATCGGTTGGACAACACTCTAATACCATAAATGGTGACGTGATATATACATTTCGGATTAGAGATCTCTGGAGACAAAATTGGGCGGGGTTCGAGTTTACACAAATTATGCCATGTGTCAGCGCAGGTTGAGGTAGTGCTGGTCTTATCATCCTTTTTTGCCGCGGTGTCTGTCCAAACAATTTCGTTTTCTGTTGTTTGGTATTTTTTATTGCTTTGTAAGTTTACACTTAGCTATAATCGAGAAATCGGGAAATCGAGAAGTGGGGGGCCAGAGAAACATTTTGCATCAAAGATTTTTAAGACTTGATTATACTCCTACATCAAGTTCGTAGCTTGGTCGTGTTTCTATCGTCTCGGATCGCTCGTCTTGCATCTGTTCTCTCCAGACTCGTGGTGCGTCCTTGCTCGTTCCACGTATCTGTGTTGT
Organism: Methanosarcinales archaeon ex4572_44; assembly: GCA_002254825.2. Classification (GTDB taxonomy): domain Archaea; phylum Halobacteriota; class Methanosarcinia; order Methanosarcinales; family EX4572-44; genus EX4572-44. The sequence continues at coordinate 32,718 of NJEL02000002.1, forward strand.
GCGGCGCTCCCTGATCTCAACGATGATCGGCGTGTTGATTGCAACACCACTTGTGATTGCCTGCCCCCGTGCGAGAGCTGACAGCTCATCGAGCAGGTCTCTGCTCACCGATTCTATGCTCTCTCCTATCTGCTTTTGGTCTGAGGGATTGATGATTCGCATGGTGACCTGTGTCATACACTGGGAGAGTGCGTCTGCATCGAGTTTGCTTGGGCGTTGCGAGACCATACACACGCCGATTCCGAATTTCCTACCTTCTGATAGGATTTTTTTGAGTATTTGTCTCGATTTTGCATCTCCTGTCTGCGGCGCGAACCTGTGTGCCTCTTCGAGTATCACAAATACTGGATGGGGCAGATAGCGCTCAGGTCGGCGTTCTTCGCTGTAACGCTCATTATCTGTGCCTTCTCGCGCATCGAAGAGTTGGCGGAGCAGAATGGTTGCAATCCACTGCTGTTTCCACTCTCCGATGCCTGAGACATCCATTATGGTGAGGAGCCCGGGCTGGAAGTACTCGCGCAGTGGGATGCTCCGATAGTCATCGAAGATCTTCTCGCGCACCATTCTATCGTAACGCCAGAGCAATCCCGCGATGCTCGGCTCATTCGTACCATCACTCAAACCCTCAATAGTCTCACGAAGCTCGTTTTTGGTGAAACTTCGTGTGAGTCTCTTTTCATCCTTTTTCAAGCTCTCATAAGCCCTCATAAAGAGTGTCTTCATCTTCTCTGACATGTTACCCTCGTCCATGATACTGATGAAATCGCCAGGCGTGAGATCCCCGACTCTGATCTTTATCTGTTCTGGCTTCACGATCCGCACCCTTGGCCGATACTCCTCTTCCCAGAAGCTGTGATCGTTCTGAATATCGCTCAACACGCCGTACTCGCCATGTGGATCAAAGATCAAGACCGACGCCATATTCTTCGCCGAGATCAGTTCTTCCACGATCACGCCAACGGTATAGGACTTTCCTGCGCCTGTTGCAGCGATGATTGAGAGGTGCTGGCTCACCATTTCACGAACAGAGAGCACAGCATCGGTCTTCGTGCCAAGTATCGTGCCGATGTGAGCCGAACCAACCTCGCTCGCAGAGACCCTGTTCACATCTGACAGGATCGTGTCGTCCACCCGCTCTATCCTCGTGCCAGAAAGCGGCATCACACGCGGGTTTATGAACTCATTAACTATCCTGTCAAAATAGCCCACAACCCGTGCGTGCGCACGATAAAACTGATAATCGCTCGCATCAAGACCGTAAAAGACTGCAACATCTCCAGCGTCAACCTCAGGATCGAGCAAGAACTCTACAGGGTAATCCCGCAAGGGCTCAGTATGCCTCACACGAGCAAGCACGCGATCACCCCCCAACCGATAGTATACAAACTCGCCAGATGCAAAGGAGTGCTTCGTTACAAAGGAAAAACCCTCTCGCGTATGCGTTAACACCACACCAACCGGATTCACAATACTCCACCCCCTCTGAGATACTTCCTGACAGGTACAAGCATCGTTTGAGCCTCAGGCAGCACACGCCACAGCTCATCAACAATTGCAAGTAAGACATCATCCCCGAGCGCTTCACGATACCGATTGAAATAAGAGATACTAACACTACCAAAAGAGAGATGAAACTTCCTGATCACATCATCCTCCAACCGCCACACCCTGCTGCGAACCTGCGGCGCCACACGAAGACCGTACCGAACACACTCTCGATAGAGCAGACCAAGCCCAAAAACAAGATAATAACTGGTCCCAAGATCTGCACTGTACGGCAGATACTTCGATTCCATCTCAAAAGATAGCATCGAGACCACATCCTCAGGAATCAAACGCTCCACACCCGTAACCACAGAGACCACTACACCCTCCGCAGACTCGACCCCAACAAACTCGCCAACACCAGACTCACGAGAAGACCCGAAAACCGCCCTCACAACATACGCATTCACACCATCCACCCGAACAACCTCGCCAAAAACAGCATCATCGTCAACCATAAAACATCACATCCACCACAACCAAAACACAACACCAGAAGAGATATGAGTATATAAACATAGTTACATGATAAAAATCATCACCAGAAAAAGAGTTTTTGACTTTTGATGCATGAGAAAATTTAAAAATTATTTTGATCCAGATAAATATTATTTAAACAAACATTTTCTTTAGCGTTGTCTCACTATCTCCCAGATTCGTTTTATCTCATCCGAAACGCTAAAATCGTTAAATTCAACAACAGTCTTGCCCTCAACCATCGCCTCTGTGACTACGGGGTCAAACGGCACAGAAGCTTTGAATTCGCTCTGTCATCTCAGAATTTATATCATGCTTGTTTATACAAACCATAGCCTCCACGTTGAAGTGATCTGCAAGATCCAGCACTCGTTCAAGGTCATGCAGTCCCGACTGGGTGGGTTCTGTTATGATAAGAGCGAGATTGACACCTGTGAGTGATGCGATAACAGGGCATCCGATCCCTGGTGAACCGTCGATTATAATGAGATTCTTCCCGCCTCGTTCTGCAATCTCACGCGCATTATTCCTGACAAGTGTTACAAGCTTTCCAGACGCTTCTTCCGCGATATT
>NJEL02000055.1 GCA_002254825.2 Methanosarcinales archaeon ex4572_44
AAAACCCGCGCACCCACAGAAGCAAACTGAAAGGCAATAGCACGAGCAGCACCACCAGCACCAAGCAACACCACACTCTTACCACGAAGAGAAACAGAAGCATCTTCAAGCGCCCGCAAAGCACCAAGCCCATCAGTATTAAAGCCCCTGATACCATCCCTGAAATCCACAGTATTAACAGCACCAATCACACGAGAAAGGCTATCAAGCTCAACAAAACCCAGCGTAAATGCTCTCTCTTTGAGAGGAATTGTTAGATTAACACCACCAAAACCCATCGCACGCGCCCCAAGAAGGGCATCCCCAAGCCCTTCATAACACACCCTGAAAGCATGATAATGCGCCTTCATACCAAGCGCAGATATAGCCGCATTATGCATAACAGGCGAAAGACTATGCTCCACAGGATCGCCAAAAACACCAAAAACCTCTTCCATAAGAGACACGTCTGCGACAAAAGTAGAAAAAACTTTTGAAACAGAGGGGTGTTTGTGAGGAACAAATTTAAAAGTGCATTGATGTTAGCCTCGCAAGACAATTGTCAAGGTTCTGTGTTCACTCACCCGTTTCAGAGGATCTGTCGTTAAGTATATCACACAGCCACACGTTGGGTGTCTGATCATTCATGGATGCTGTTTTGGGACTTGAGGATGGAACTGTTGTCAGAGGAACGGGTTTTGGTGCGGAGGGTGTTGTCTGTGGCGAGCTTGTCTTCACGACTCAGTACACGGGTTATGAAGAAGCGCTTACAGATCCTTCTTATGCTGGCCAGATTCTTATGTTCACGTATCCCCTTATTGGGAATTATGGTGTGAGTGGTGAGACGTTTCAGTCTGACGGCATGAAGGCTCTGGCTCTCGTGGTGCGGGAGGCGTGCCCTCACCCATCACATCGTTTGTCAAGAGAGAGCATTGGAGAGTTTGTCGAAGGGGAGGGGCGGTGTGGTATTCTTGGTGTTGACACGCGGATGTTAACGATCAGGACGCGGGAGAGTGGTGCGATGCGTGCCGCGCTCGTTGTTGGCTCATCCGATGGTGAGGAGGCTGTGCGGCTTGCACGGAAGCATCCTCGGATAAGTGAGATTGACCTGATCTCGGGTGTGACCTGCAAGCACCCCTACACGATCGATGGTGAGCGTGGTGCACCGCACGTGGTTGTGATTGACCTTGGAATCAAAGAGAGCATCCTCTGGAGCCTTGCAAGAAGGCGTGTGAATATAACAGTCGTCCCAGCCACTGCAAAAGCGGATGAGGTGCTTGATCTGAAGCCTGATGCTGTCCTCATTTCAAACGGTCCTGGGGACCCCTTGCGTGCAAAAGATGCTATCGATGTTGTTTCGAAGCTTGCTGGTAGGGTTCCGATCTTTGGGATCTGTTTCGGAAACCAGGTGATTGCGCTCGGGCTTGGTGCGGAGACGTATAAGCTCAAGTTTGGGCATCGTGGCGCTAATCAACCTGTTAAGGACTTTGAGAGTGGTGTCGTTCATATCACGTCTCAGAATCATGGGTTTGCAGTGGATGCCGACTCGGTTGAGCGAGTTGATCTCAGGGTGACTCAGATCAATGCCAATGACGGGACAGTTGAGGGCATTGCTCACAATTATCTTGACATTCTCTCTGTTCAGTACCACCCAGAGGCACACCCTGGTCCCTGGGACACAGAGGCGCTCTTCTTCGATCGAATTCTTCGGATGGTGAAGTGACGAGATGCCAAGGCGAAGCGATATTGAGAAGGTGCTCTTGATCGGATCAGGTCCAATCTTAATCGGCCAGGCTGCTGAGTTTGATTTCTCGGGCTCACAGGCATGCCGCTCTCTCCGCGAAGAAGGGATTCAAGTGGTGCTTGTGAACTCAAACCCCGCAACCATCATGACCGATCCTGACATGGCAGACGCGGTCTATGTTGAACCGATCAAACCAGAGGTTGTGGCACGGATAATTGAGAGAGAGCGTCCCGACGGTGCTATCGCAGGACTTGGCGGGCAGACGGGTCTGAACGTTGTTAGCGAGCTTGCCGATATGGGCGTGCTCGAGAGGTATGGTGTGGCGCTCCTTGGAACACCCCTCTATGCGATCCATGATGCTGAGGATCGTGACCTCTTCAAGCGTGCAATGATAGAGATTGGCGAGCCTGTTCCGAGAAGCAAGGCTGTGACATCGGTCGGAGAGGCAGAGGAACTGGTAGAAGAACTCGGACTGCCACTGATCATCCGACCCGCCTACACGCTGGGAGGCGCTGGTGGTGGAATCGCCCGCACACTCGATGAACTCAAGAGTATAACAGAGATCGGGCTTGCGCGTTCACGGATCCATCAGGTCTTAATCGAGGAGAGCGTACTCGGATGGAAGGAGTTTGAGTACGAGGTCATGCGGGACAAGAACGATACCTGTATCGTGATATGCAACATGGAGAATATTGATCCGATGGGGATTCACACCGGGGAGTCGATTGTTGTCACACCATCCCAGACCCTGACCGATCGTGAACACCAGATGCTTCGAAGCGCATCGATCAAGATCATACGCCGCCTCGGAATCGAAGGCGGCTGCAACATCCAGTTTGCAGTGAAGGACGGAGAGTACCGAATAGTCGAGGTCAACCCCAGGGTCTCGAGATCATCTGCTCTCGCATCCAAGGCAACCGGGTATCCGATCGCACGGGTAACGGCAAAGATTGCAATCGGACTTGCACTTGATGAGATCATAAACGATGTCACCAAAAAGACTCCTGCCTCCTTCGAGCCGACGATCGACTACACGGTGGTGAAGATTCCGCGCTGGCCCTTCGACAAGTTCACAACAGCAGACAAACACCTGACAACTGCGATGAAGTCAACAGGCGAGGTTATGGCGATCGGACGCACGATCGAAGAATCACTCCAGAAAGCGATACGTTCACTCGACACCGACATGTACTTCGGATATAGGGACTGGGACGATGAAGAGCTGATGGACGCACTCAAAAATCCAACCCATGAGCGATTATTCGCTGTATACCACGCACTCCGAAGTGGGATCGAGATCGAGGAGATCAGCAGACTAACAGGGATCGATCCATTCTTCATCCAGAAGATCCAGAATATAATCGAGACTGAGGAAATATTGAAAAACAGAGAATTGACTATCAACCTATTAAAAGAGGCAAAACGACTCGGGTTCACAGATGAACGAATAGCAGAACTGACAGGTGCGAAGAGAGAGGAGATAAATGATCTTCGCAGGCACCAGGGCATACTTGCAACCTACAAGATGGTTGATACCTGTGCAGCAGAGTTTGCAGCAGCAACACCATACTATTACTCAACCTACGAGGACGAAACAGAGACCTGTGAGAGCAGTCAGAAAAAAGTCCTGATCCTTGGCTCAGGCCCAATACGGATCGGTCAGGGAATAGAATTCGACTACTGCACCGTTCACGCTGTAACAGCCCTGCGAGAGGAAAAAATCGAGACACACATCCTCAATAACAACCCAGAGACCGTGTCCACAGATTACGACACCTCTGACAAGCTCTTCTTCGAACCACTCACACTGGAAGACGTGATGAACGTAATAGAACAGGAACATCCCTATGGCATAATCGTGCAGTTCGGCGGACAGACATCGATAAACCTCGCACTACCACTCGAAGAGGAACTCAACCGACGAGGCGACCTCCAGACCCAAATACTCGGCACAACACCCAAAGACATGAACACAGCAGAAGACAGAGAACTATTCAACCAACTCCTCCGCTCACTCGCGATCCCACAACCAGAGGGCGCAACCGCAACCACCCCGAGCGAAGCATACGAAAAAGCACGCCGAATCGGATACCCAGTACTCGTACGACCATCATACGTCCTCGGAGGACGTGCAATGGAGATCGTCTACGACGAAACAGAACTCTCACGATACATAAAAGAAGCAGTCCGAGTCTCAAGCAAACACCCCGTCCTAATCGACGAATTCCTCGACTCTGCAATCGAGATCGATGTTGACGCAGTATGCGACGGAAAAACCGTACTGATCGGAGCCATAATGGAACACACAGAAGAAGCAGGCATCCACTCAGGCGACTCAGCCTGCGTCATACCACCACAAACCATACCGCCACACATACTCGACAAAGTGCGAATGTACGTTGAAAAGATCGCAATGGCACTGCACGTAAAAGGCCTAATCAACCTCCAAATAGCGTACAAAAACGACGAAGTCTACGTACTCGAAGCAAATCCAAGATCAAGCCGAACCATACCATTCGTATCAAAAGCAACAGGACTACCACTCGCCAAAATAGCAGCAAAAGTGATAATGGGACACAGCCTCCAAGATCTCGGATACACAAGAGAAATCATACCACGGAACGTCTCAGTAAAAGAAGTACTCCTACCATTCGACCACCTGCCCGGAGCAGACCCACTCCTAAGTCCAGAGATGCGAAGTACAGGAGAAGTCATGGGAATAGACAACGACTTTGCACACGCATTCTTCAAAGCACAAACAAGTGCCGAGAACGAACTACCACTGACAGGCACAGTCTTCATATCAATAAGAAAAGCAGACAGAAAAGACCTCGACCCAATTGCACGAAAGATGCAAGGCGCAGGACTCCACCTGATATGCACCCAAGGCACAGCAAAATACCTCCACGAAAAAGGCATACAGACAAAAACGATAAAAAAAGTGAGCGAAGGCGAACCAAACATCGTAAACCTCATACAAGAAAACAAGATACAACTGATAATAAACACACCCACAAGCAAGCAATCAAGAAGCGACGGATACCACATACGCCGCGCAGCCGTAGACTACAAAATACCATACATCACAACAATCCAAGCAGCTCAAACAGCAGCAAACGCCATAATAGCCATAAAACTCGAAAAAATCAACATAAAATCACTCCAAGAATACCACAGAGAAAACAAAGAATAAATTGGTAGGATTTTGTATTATGTAGTTGTGCCGTTTGGAGTGTTTGGAATATGGCTGAGGTCGAGCAGGGTATGATAGGTCCCATGGTTTTCATGGGTTTGCTGATGGTTGTGGTAGAGTTACTGGCACTCTTCCTTGGAGCCCCACTCGATGCTGCAGGTATCCATGCTTTTGAAGATCCTGACGCACCTGAGAATTCGGTGTATTACCTTGGGCTCATCCTTGTTTTCACACTCTTCATCCTTATTGTCATAAAGTTGAATGCAAAGTGGTTGATCCAGTTGATAATACTTGGTGCTGTTGCGTCAACCATCTGTTACGTGCTCTACCCGCTCCTATTAGGGTTGACCTCCTTTGAAATGGCATTGATCGTATCGATCGTGATCGCCCTCTTTATTACGATCATCCTCCACGTCTTCCCAGAATGGTACGTGATCAATGTTGTAGGTATAATCGTCGGTGCGGGGGCTGCAGCCATATTTGGCATCTCCCTCTCTATCATACCAGTAATACTCCTCCTCGTACTCCTTGCCGTGTACGATGCCATTGCAGTCTACCGAACAAAGCACATGATAACACTTGCAGAGGGCGTGATGGATCTACGTTTACCAATTCTCTTCATCGTTCCAAAACACCGAAATTACTCTTTCAGAAGCGAGACTTTTGAAAAAGAAGAACGAGACGCATTTTTTATGGGACTAGGGGATGCTGTGATGCCAGCAATACTTGTTGCATCTGCATACTTCTTCACAGGATCGCTGACACCAGCAATAACCACCATCATCGGATCTCTCCTCGGATTTGCAGCGCTCATGAGCTTTGTATTGAAGGGAAAACCCCAGGCAGGCTTACCATTCCTGAACACTGGCGCTGTAATAGGATATGTTGCAGGAGCACTGATTGCGGGGATACC
>NJEL02000003.1:0-17452 GCA_002254825.2 Methanosarcinales archaeon ex4572_44
GCATCAAAGAATGATGAAAAACTGACTTCAGTCTTATTAATGAGAGCAGCCCTTGCGGCCTCACCCGCATCACCAAGATCTCTAACAAGCTCCTTCACCCGAGACACTTTTATCCCGGCAGTCTTTGCAATCGCGGTATAGAGCAGGTTTGGCCCAATGCCAGGCTCAAGCCCTGTCCACCGTGGAAAGACTTCGCCCATTATGAATCTTGTGAGGATAGCCAGCTCATCATCGTCCACAGACCGAAGGAAATCACTCACCACACCCGTTATTTCAAGAGAACTCGAAATTCCCTCTATCTCTTTGCAAACCGAGACAAAACGATCAAAACCCGTCATAAACCTACATCTACAATGAAAGAGATGCTTTAAATATCTTTTTTCAACTTTCCTAAACACAAGAGCAACTTTTCACAATTGGGTTGAAAAGATAGAAACAAACTCAAAACACCAGAACGAAAACGGTAGGTTGACACTCCGAATCGACTGGAGTGTATGCAAGATATTTCCAGCTCTCTAATGATGCTGGGCACATCTTCAAAGCGCGGTAGATGAAATTCTTATAGTGCATAAAATATAGCTTATGTGCTCAATCCAACTTGAACATGAGCGAGCGGTTTCAGAGATCTGAACGAGCACGAAATATGCTTGCTGTTGTTTAACCTCTTTTTGAGGTCTGAAAGAAAATAATATATACCGTATAATACCTATTATAGATATTGTGTCTGCTGTAAAGGATAGTTCCCGGCGGTGTGATCTGCTTGGGTTGGCTCGGTGTTTTATGTAGGAGGTTTGTTTTGATGAAAGAAGTTCAGCTTAAGGTCGCAAAGGCCTATCCGAATGATTCTGGTAGGGGTATTGCGAGGCTTGATCCACAGACCATGCTTGCTCTCCAGCTCTCGCCCGGTGATATTGTTGAGGTTGAGGGCAAGAAGGTTACAGCTGCGAAGGTGTGGCGGGCGGATCGGATTGATTGGGATCAGGGCGCTCTTCGGGTTGACGGTTTTATACGTCAGAATGCTGGTGTTGGTATGGGGGATGTTGTTCGGGTGCGGAAGGCCGAGGTTCATGGTGCTGTGAAGATTTTGCTTGCACCGACTGAGGGTCCAGGTCTCAAGTTTGGTGGTGATGCAGGGGAGATGGTTAAGCGACAGATCTTGAAGCGTCCGGTTGTCAAGGGTGACGTGATACCTGTGATGAGCACTATGGCGCATCCGTTTCTTGGCAGGGTTGTGACTGGGCAGTCGATACCGCTTGTGGCTGTTGAGACTGAGCCTGCAGGCGTTGTGCTCATCACTGAGAAGACGGAGGTGATCTTGCACGATAAGCCACTTGATGGTTTTGAGGCTACTGCCGCTGGAGTAACTTATGAGGATATTGGTGGTTTGGGCGGTGAGATCCAGCGGGTGCGTGAGATGATAGAGCTTCCTATGAAGCACCCTGAGCTCTTCCAGCAGCTTGGTATCCAGCCCCCGAATGGTATTCTTATGTATGGTCCGCCTGGTACTGGCAAGACCTTGATTGCGAGGGCGGTGGCAAACGAGTCTGGTGCGCATTTTATTGCGATAGCTGGTCCTGAGATCATGTCCAAGTATTATGGTGAGAGTGAGCAGCGTTTACGTGAGATATTTGAAGAAGCAGGTCAAAATACGCCTGCTATTGTCTTTATAGACGAGCTTGACTCGATAGCTCCGCGCAGGGAAGAGGTGACTGGTGAGGTGGAACGACGTGTTGTGGCTCAGCTTCTAACGATGATGGATGGGCTTGAAGAACGTGGGCAGGTGGTGGTTATCGGTGCTACCAACCGAATTGATGCGGTGGATCCTGCGCTTCGAAGACCTGGGCGTTTTGATCGTGAGGTGGAGATCGGGGTTCCGGATAGGCAGGGACGAAAGGAGATTCTTCAGATTCATAGTAGGGGCATGCCGTAGGGGCATGCCTATTTATGCTTGGGATAGTGAGGTTGTGGCAGAGATACTTTTGGAAGAGCTAGAATCTTTTGAGGAACGTGCTGTAGTGCGTATCTCCGAAAATGTTTCTAAGATTGAGTCTCTTGAATTAGAGGAAAGTAGTATTGAAAATGAGTTGCAGAGGGGTAAAAATGAATTAAAAAAGTTAGAAGGTGAATTAAAACGAACCAAAGGTGAGTTAGAAAGATTAGAAATAGAAAAACAGCAGGCTAAAGGTTCCTTAATCCAAAGAATTTTGGATACGATAACTGATAAGCAGAGTCAGGTAAACGAATTACTTTCTGAAATGGAAGAAGTGAGAATGGGTATAGAAAGTGGTAAAAATGATATTAAAAAATTAAAAGAGAGAAGGGAAAATAATAAGAATACTATTAAAAAATTAAAGAATGACATACATTCTATCAATAAAATTAATGAAACAATGAGGAAAGAAAAAGGTATACTCGAATCCATAGCAGCAGACCTCGAATCCATAGCAGCAAAGATAAGCGACATTAAACGCACGGAAAGCAGCAGAGGGGCTGAAGATATTAGAAACATATTTTCAGAGAAAGAACTACAACAAAAGGGCACAGAAGTAAGAAACATTGAAAAAATTATCTTAGATTTAGGTATAATCTCTCCAGAATATATCAAAAAGGTTATTGAAGGTTCGACAAGCCATATGCTAAACCATCTCGCTTCCGCAACACACGGGTTTGTTGGTGCTGACATCTCAGCCCTCACAAAGGAGGCTGCGATGAAAACCTTGCGCAGATACCTGCCGCAGATAAATCTTGAGGAAGAGATACCTAAGGAGCTCCTTGATAGTATGAGGGTCACTCAAAAGGATTTTGATGAGGCGTTGCGGGAGGTTGAGCCCTCTGCCATGCGTGAAGTGTTGATCGAGGTTCCGATGACCACTTGGGATGACGTTGGTGGGCTCGAGGATGTGCGGCAGGAGATACGCGAGGCTGTTGAGTGGCCCCTCACACATCCTGATAAGTTCAGGAAGATGGGTATTCATCCACCCAAGGGTATATTGTTATATGGCCCTCCAGGGACAGGGAAGACACTTGTTGCAAAAGCAGTGGCACGTGAGACTGCAGCCAATTTCATCAGCATACGGGGACCTCAGTTATTGTCCAAGTGGGTTGGAGAGTCTGAGAGGGCTATGAGAGAGGTCTTCAAGAAGGCGCGACAGGTTGCACCATGTATTATCTTCTTTGATGAGATTGATGCCATAGCACCTGTGCGTGGTGGCGATACTAATCGGGCTGTAGAGCGGATGGTGAACCAGTTGCTTACAGAGCTTGATGGACTTGAGACCCTTGAAGATGTAATGATTATAGGGGCTACCAATCGTCCCGATATAATAGATCCAGCACTGCTTCGTACCGGGCGTTTTGATCGGATGGTGTTGCTTGAAGCGCCAGCAAAGAAGGGCAGGATGGAGATATTCAGGATACATACAAAGGAGATGCCTCTCTCTGAGGATGTTGACTTTGAGGAGCTTACAGAAGTTACGGACGGTTATACTGGTGCGGATATAGAGAGTGTGTGTAGAGAGACAGTGATGCTGGCTCTGCGAGAGGATATTAATGCAAAGGGCGTGGAGATGAGACATTTCAGAGATGCCCTTAAGAAGGTGCATCCCAGCCTTGCAGAGAACATAATGGATTATTATGAGCGGATCAAGGATCAATTTAAGGGTGGTAAACCAAAAGAAGAAAAATCATATATAGGATACAGGTAAAAACTAAAAACAGATTAGGAGGGGAAAAGTATGGTGAAAGTACTTGCAAAGAGGATGTCCAACACGTCTGTGGCGAGCATGAATGGAACTGAGCTTGGTACAGCTGTGAACATAGTGGTTGACACAAGAACCGGGGAACTCATAGATCTCGTGGTGAAACCAAATTCTGTTACAAGTGCCAGGTTCAAAATGGAGGGGAATATCATGTACATACCCTTTGCTGCTGTGCGCTCTGCAAGAGACTACGTCATAATCGATACCAAGCTTGCAGATACCCTAAAATCAGTCTAAGCAAGATAGTCTAAACAATATAATAGCAAGATAATAGGGGCAGTTTCACGAGATTTACTCGCCCGTTGTAATTTTTTCCTGTGATCGCGAAGAGTGCGACTATCCACGTGTCAGTATCTTCGCTTTATCATATAATCTGCAAGTTCGATCAGCAGTTGCTTTGATTTTGTTTCAGGTAGTATTTTTAACATATTTTTCCCTGTTTGAACGTGTTCTATTGCTTTTTCTTCTGCATAATCTATACTGCCGCAGTCTTCAAGCTGGCGAATTGCTTGGTTTATCTCTTCTCGACTTGCTTTTTTTGCCCCGAATATCTTAATATTTTCTCCAAACTCGTGGGCACGAATTATTATAAGGGTTTTTTTACCTTTCAGTATATCGCTTCCTCTGTTCTTTCCAAGAACATCTTCTGGCGTCCTGAGATCAATTACATCATCATAGATCTGAAATCCGATGCCTACGAGCCGTCCGTACTCTCCAAGAGCATCCACCACTGCTCTCTCGGCACCCCCGAGTATTCCGCCTATCCGGGCAGATGCCGCGTAGAGCACTGATGTTTTCTTCTCGACCATTCTCAGGTATTCGTCCTCGCTCACGTGATCCCGATTCTCAAACTCAATATCTTCCCACTGCCCCTCACATATCTCAACAGAGGTCTCTGCAAGGATCCTGACACATTCCTTGATCTGCGCTGGCGGTGCAGGGGCCCTGGTTGTCAGATCAAAAGCCTTGGCGTAGAGTGTGTCCCCTGCAAGGATTGCACCTGCATTGCCCCAGAGGGTGTGTACTGCTGGGTACCCACGTCGCAGGTTGTCCCGATCCATTATATCATCATGTATGAGCGTAAAGTTGTGAATGAGCTCTATCGCAGCTGCTGCAGGGATTACACTTGTTGGCTTGCCCCCAACCGCTTCGCACGAGAGGATTGCCATCCCTGGACGTAGCCGTTTCCCACCCGCATGCAGGAGGTGCCTTGCTGCAGTGTAGAGCTCCGAAGGCTCTCTTTTTGAGAGATACTGGCCTATGAAGGTTGCGACCGTATCAGCTCTCACCCGCAGCTCTTCCAACAGATCTAATTCTTTCGCCATCGTATCATATTCATTTATTATAGGGTTATCTCCTCACCGTTTCGTATTATGTGCACCGTCTCTCCGAGAGCGTATCCTGTGCTCTCTGCCATCTCCACGTAGTTGCTGTGCATGCCGATGTTTCCATGGGCTGGTATCACATGCTCAGGGTTTATCAGGCGCAGCAGTTCCCAGTGATCCTCTCTTGACGCATGTCCTGATACGTGCACGTCTTTGAAGATACGCGCACCCTGCATCTTCAGCTTCGTCTCAAGAGCATACCTATTTGCACGTGGTATTGGATTTGGAATGGTGTTTGCCGAAAATATCACTCTGTCACCTGCTTCAATGGAGTAGGGTGTTTCGCCACCTGCAATACGGGTGAGTGTAGCTCCAGGCTCTCCTTGATGCCCTGTCACGATCAAGAGGTATTTATCCTTACCCTCTCTTGCAATCCGTTTCAGTGCACGATCCACCATATTCCTCCTCCCGTAGATCTCAATATTCTCGGGAAAACTGATATAATCCATCTTCTCCGCAGTTTTGACATACCGTTCCATTGCACGGCCAAGCAGGATAGGGATACGATCCATCTCCTCTGCAGCCTCTATAATAGCGTTTATACGAGATATATGCGATGAAAACGTTGTGATCACAACACCCATATCCATCTCCCCACTCCCAAGAAGAGTATCACGCACGAGATCCTTTGCTATCTGCTCAGAAGGCGTTTTGCCCGTGATCCCTGAATTGGTACTCTCAACTATCATCGCGATAACGCCCTCTTCACCGATCTCTTTTAGCCGTGAAAAATCGGGCGGTTTGCCGATGGTCGGCGTGCGATCGAGCTTAAAATCGTTGGCATAAAGCACGATGCCCTGTGGCGTGTGAATCGCTATGAACGCTGCATCTATGATACTATGTTGCACACGGATGAACTCAAGTGCAATCTCTTCTGTCACTGTGTACGTTCCACCCTGTGGCGTAGCAATCACCCTGTTCTCCACCTTAAACTTCCTCTCACTCCCAATTCCGTGTTTGATCAGTTCTGCTGTGTATGGCGTGGCGATGATCGGTGCATTGTACCTGTGAGCAAGTTTGGGAATAGCTCCGATATGATCGAGATGCCCATGAGTGCAGGCAATAGCACGCACACAGCTGCTGATCTCCTTCAGTATGGTGTCGTCAGGTATAGCACCCATCTTTATGAGTTCAAGAGAGTGTATCTGTTCGATCTCAACATCTTCATGTATCTGAACCATGTCAAGACGAAGTCCCATGTCCAGTATTATGACGTCATCCTCAATCCTCACAGCTGTCATGTTGCGGCCCATCTCATTGTAGCCGCCGACCGCAATTATCCCAATATTATCAACCATATATTCTCCTCACACTCGTATCGACCAAAGTGAAATGATTAAACAATAATGACCAAGTATATTCGTATCATTGTTGATATAAATAGTGTTTTACAGGGCTTAACCTGTGGCACTCACACTATAAAAGCTTTCCACTGCCTGCGGCGTGAGGGATGGAAATAAAAAAACTTCAAGTGTGGAACACTTATTTTAATATAATTATAAATATTTTTTATATATTTATTTTAGCTCTATTAGTATTTCTAGAAAACTTTCAGCAGATACGAAACTCTTTGTATAGACTGTAAGGTAAAAAAGATCTGATGGCAGATCCGAAAAACGAGAAAAAAATGAATAAAATACAAAAAATAGGTATTATGGATCAGTCAGCAACCAATCCATGAATTTAGAATTTTAAAGGCTTGTTATCTCGTATGACTCGAGAATTACTTCACCGTTCAGATAACCACTGTGATACGTCTTGCCAGTCTCAAGATCGTTCACGGTAACCTCTCCCGGTGCAAAGATGTTCACATCGATCTTGTAGAAATCATAGCCTGCCGCTTTGAATGTCTTGAAGAACGGCTTGCCATAATCGGCCGATGTTGTTGATGGAACCTTTTTGAAGATCTCTTCCTCAAATCCCCTGATCGTTAGATCCACAGAACCGTAGTATATCACACTATCATTGGTCGCGCCCATCGCCATGGTATCGTCCTTCACGACAGGTGCGATCGGAGCTGTCCCGCTCCCGCAGATGATCTTGGTTGTATCGTATCCAAGCTCGTTCAACTTGTACACACCGGTCTCAACAACTCTCCCTGAGACCTGCACAGATCCCACGATCGAGGCGGTCGGAGCAACGAGTGCAACGGTGTTCTCAACGTCAACCCCGCATTCTTTTGCAATGAATTCCATCACCTTTTCATCTGGGAGTTGAGCAGATTCAAGTGCGATTACCGCGCAATCGGAGTCGTCAGTGTAGCCGATGCGGTCGTATGTGTGTTTGGGTTTGAGTGCAAGCGCACGCGCAGGACCTGAGCCCATTGCAAAATACTTGTCCACGCTGATCGACCATCCAGCCTTCTGAGCGCCAAGGCAGGCGATTGATGGGTGATCGGTAGTGATATCGATGAACGATAGTGGGACGTCACCTATCTTATGGACACTGATACTGCTCGTGTTGAGGCCACCCATGCATATATCTGTGAACATCAACCCGGCATCATAACCCCCTGGTGTGTTAACACCACAGTCGATGACCCTTGCATTGTTTTCGAGTTTCGCACTTTCTATTTTGAGCTCTTCTGCCCAGTCCAACATCTCCTCGGCAATCTCCATTGCCTTTTCGTTAACACTCAACATTGTATAGTTCACCAACCAGTAGAGATAACAAGATTTGCATATAAGGCTTTTGAAATTGTCCGAGTACAATTTCGAAACTCTTATATAACGTATTGTACATGCAAAAACGTTATGGAACCTGTAACACTGACTTTAATGATTGGAGTTGGACTTGCGGGTGCGATTGCTTTTATAGCAGGTATTATTGAAGATGCAGAATCGGACGCGGGTTCTGCAAGCAATCCAAACTCTCAGGTCCAGCTGGCACCGCAGATAGGACATATTATTAGATATTATGATAAGGCTATAGCTGGAGAGCCACCGCAGAACGGTTTGTGGGCGGCGGCGGCGTGTACGATAGCACTCGTGGTCTCATGGCGATTTTTAGACTTGGGAATAGGGCAGTATTATGCCGTATTCTTTGCAGCAGTCGTTGGAGCCGCTATTGTATGCCTCGTGCAGGGTTGTTTTGGAGTATTCGCTCATCTATCCAGAATTGCGAGCTTTAATCCGTTTAAACAGCCGCTTTACTGGGATGCACTCCTGACCCCACTCCCATACAGCATGGGGCTTGCATTTTTGACAGCACTTCTCTTAACGCTCCTTGCCTTTATCACAGGCGGGCTTCTTGGAAACCCATTTGCACCACCGCTCCTGGCGTTGATCTTTGGTGTAAGTCTTGGAAGCATTGCATCAGGCACTGGTGATATCCAGTATGGTGCAGAGCGCCTCTACCAGCATCATATCTTTGGCTCAGGCATTCAAATATCCAAGATGGGAGATATCGACCTCAAGGGTGAATACGGTTTTCGAAACTCTGTTGACACGCCTTACTTCTGCATGAGGCTCGGTGGTACCATCACTGCCTTTGCCTTCGGTTTGATCATATTTCTCGATGGTTGGACACGGCTCTTCACATTTGCAGGGGCGTGGACATCGGTGATCCTTGAAGCAATAGTTGTGATAGTACTTTTCATATTCCTTGTGTGGCTTGAGAAGTTCACACGGAATAGTTATGGACCTTATCCAGGTCAGGAGGATTTGTAATATGGATCCAATAACAGCAATGATTGGTATAATAATCGGCGGCGTGATTGTGGGTATCTGTGTTCACTTCATCCCTGCTAGCGCTGTTGGTGCTATGTCGGCATCGACAGGGATCGCAACAGGTCCCTCCATGCTCTCGGCAGGCTGTGGACTTGCAGGATTGTACGCTGCAGGCTACAGTATAAAGCTGGGGCTTCCGATAACAGTAGTATCGGGCGCACTCGGCTCAGCGCTTATGATAATCTGCACGATGCTTCTTGCAAACGCAATATGTGCATTCGGGACAGGTGTAGCGCCTGTTGCAGGCACGTATGAGAAGGACCCGATCACTGGATGGAGACAGAAACCGTTCATGTCACCAGGGACTGATGGGCACTCGATGCCGACAACAACAGCATTGAGCGGTATAATAGGCGCACTCCTCGGTGGTGGTGGCGGCTCACTCGTATTCGCATCGACCTATGGAATGCTAACTGAAGTTACGACTATAGCAACCTCTACAATAATAACAATTGCAGGCATGATTGCAGCAGGCGTCTTCCTCTTAAACTGTGTGCTTCCGGCATATGTTCTTGTGGGAAAGACAGAAGGTATGACCGACCCAAAGATGAAGAAGCTGCCAAAAACATTCGTCTCATGTTTGGTGTCAAGTATATTCATAGGGGTTTTTATGTATGCAGCAGTGGTGGTGATATAAGATGACAGATGAGATACCAGCAGAAGAAGTGGAGAAAAAAGAGATACCAAACATCAAGCTGTACATCGTGGCAATGATAACAGGAATCATTGGGTACTATATACTGTTAGCCAACCCAAATCTTGCCTTTATCAGTATAATCCTTGCATGGCCCGCTATCGTTGCCGGTGCAGGCGGTGTGGAGCACCTGTGCAGATACGGGCTTGGCACAGGCACATCATCGATAGGATACTGGGGTACAGCAGTAGGCGCAACCGTTGTCTTTGCAACAATCTTCATTAGTTCACAGGTATTCAATCTTTACAGCCCGTTCATAGTGATAATTGTTGGAACTATAATAGGTTACATCGTTGGACTCTGTGCTGAACGAATCATAAATATGAAGATACCGCAGCAGGCTCAACAGAGCTTTATCATCACAGGCTCGGCAGCAATCTTCATCCTCATTGTACTTGAAGTCCTCTCATCAGGAGGAGTTGCTACAACCGAACTCTACTATACATTCCCTGTGATATACATAGGCACAGCACTTGTGATACTCCATCCATACAATGGCAGTCTTGGAGCAGGTGAGAAGCAGTCAAGAACCCTCTTGCTTGCATTATGTGAGGCATCACTTATAACAACACTCTTTGGGATTATAGGAGTTCTGCTTCCAAATGCACCATTCATTCCAGCACTTGGAGTGTTGATCATAAGCCTCATAGGACTTGTGGTCTTTGTCAGATGGTGGTGGAAGTTAACCAAGAGAGATACCTATGATGTCGTATGGTCGGGGTATCCCGCAGGAGTAGAGCACTAAAAGGAGAAGTGATGTACAATGTACGTATTGATAGACATTGAAGAAAATGTGGCACTCAACCCTGAAACTGGTCTCTTTGGTGAGATGGATGAACATCTCATCACCGCCAATCTCGCCATGATGGTGGAGAGCGTTGACAGGCTTGGGAGGATAGGAAAAGATCTCTTCGACTCGCTTGACCCAATGACGACACCAATGGTGTCCCACCCGGGTCGCGAGGGCATATACCGGAATGCTGGCAGGGTCGCAAACCTTGCCTATGGTTTCATCTTCGGGATGCTCCTGGCAGCACTTGTAGCACTTGGGCTTAAAGGGGTGATGTGAAGATGGGCGAAGAAGAAAAAGAAGAGATTAAAACGGAAGAATTGGCAGAAGAAAAGAAGGAGATCGGATCATACGTGGCGGAGGGTTGGCCCCCGCTCGCAGGATCGTACCTTGCAGGCGATCCTACTAAACCGGTGGCAATAGTCACACTTGCAAGCGAGCTTGACAATGCACGACTTCTCAAGAGGTCTGCAATCTGTGGTGATTGTAAGACCGAGAACATCGGAACTGAGAAGGTGGTTGCGAACCTCATATCAAACTCCAACATCCGATACCTTGTGATCTGCGGCGCAGAGGTCCACGGTCACATAACTGGACTCTGCTGGAAAGCACTTCATGAGAACGGTGTAGACGACACAGGACGCGTCATCGATGCGCCTGGAGCAATACCCTACGTCACCAATCTTCCACCAGAGGCTGTTGAACGGTTCAGGAATCAGATCGTTGAAGTCGTTGACCTGATAAACGTAGAAGACGAGGGTCAGATAGAGAGTGCTATAGATCGTCTTGCTCCAATAGGTCCCTACGAAGAAGAACCTATGCTCATCAAGCTCGGTGGTGTCACTGAAGAAACTGGCGAGGGTGTGCTTGGGCATACAGGAGATTCAGTATCCATTGAATCGAGGGTCAGAAGCATCGAACAGGAGTACAAGGATTTGGGCAAACTTCAGAAGGTGACAGCCGGGCTTGTAGGCGGGCTGTATCAGGGTTTTGTCCTTGGCTTGATCCTGACAATATTTATCTTTGGACTTAGGAGGTTGTTAGGATGAGCGATCGAAGTGGAATGATACCGATGCTCGGTATACCGCGTATGCAGGAGTGCAATCGCATGATCACTGAACTTGAGCGGCGAGAGGCGATCATCGGAAAAGACCAGCGAATGTTTTCAGGCATCTTCACAACACGAATCTACTTCCTTCTCGGGTTTGTGATAGCCTTTGTACTGGTGATGCTAGGTCTTCTGTGAGGTGAAAAAAATGGGAATTTACGAAGATATGATGCATCGGCTTGATAAAGTCGAGGAGCAAGTAGAGTTCGCCTCTGCTGAGATGTTTCAGCAGAGGGGAATTATGATTGGAAGATGGATTGGAGTGCTGTATGGAATAGTTGTAGCACTGCTTATAGTACTCGTAATAGGCTTGTGAGGAGGAAAAAGTATGTATAAATTTGCAAGAGAGCAGAAAATATTAGAGATAGGAACTGTGAAAGTGGGTGGTCAGATAGGAGAGAATCCAACTGTCATCATACCCACCATATTCTATGATGGACATGCGATTGTGGATGATAAGAACAACACATTCGATGCTGCAAAAGCAGAAGCGCTGATAAACGAAGTAGAGACTGTCGGTGATGAGACCGGCAACCCCTGCATATTCCAGGTGGTTGGCGTGACAGAAGAACTCATGCCAAAGTGCCTTGACTTTGTATCAGAACACACGGACAGACCATTCATAATTGATTCGGCGGAGATAAAAGCCCGTTATGTTGGGCTCAAGCACACAACAGAGGTCGGTTACGGTGATCGTGTTATGTACAACGCGATCAACATGATGATCGAAGAGGAAGAGATCAGAGCACTTTTAGAGGCTGAGATCAAAGGTGTTGTCATACTCGGCTTCAACATGCAGGATCCATCGGTCCACGCACGCATCCAACTTCTTGAAGACGGTGGCGAGTTCACCGATGAGGGATTGATCCCTGTTGCCAAGAAGTGTGGATTCGGTGATAATATCCTGTATGACCCGGGTGTTCAGCCTGTGGGGAATGGTGCAGGAGCATCATTCAGACTACTGGCTGTCGTGAAGTCCAGGTACGGTTTTGCAACAGGTGTTGGTGCTCACAACGTGCCCTCATCATGGGCATGGCTGAAGAAGCACCCTGACATGCTGATACGCCACATCTGTGATATATCTGCAAACACCATCGGTATCCTATCGGGTGCGAACTCTCTCTTCATCGGACCTATAGAGAACGCAAAACTTGCAGCACCTTCCGCTGCAGAGGCAGATATGGTTGCAGCAGACTCAATAAAGGACTTTGGTATAGAGATTCCAGAAGACCATCCGTTGAATAAACTCGCATAAGCTCGAACAAAATATAAAACTATATATGGGTTTGGGGGTATCATGATTTTTCATTATAGGCACTGGAAGAGAGGTGTCTTAATAAATACGGTGCAATAAATAAATGGAGGAAACAAAGTGGAAATAAGCTTTGGGATAGAGTTTTTAGCAAACGAACCTGCAGAGAAATTGGCAGAGCTTGTAAAGTTCTCAGAGGACAACGGACTCAAGTATGCGTGGATAACAGACCACTACAACAACAGGGATGCATACGCCCTTTTAACCCATATCGGTGCTAATACGAGCAAGATCAGTATTGGGCCAGGTGTTACCAACCCATACACGCGCACGCCACCCCAGCTCGCATCATCAATCGCAACGGTGAACGAGGTATCAGGCGGTCGCGCCATATTCGGGATAGGTCCTGGCGACAAGGTCACCTTTGATGGACTTGGAATCGAATGGGTGAAGCCACTCTCAATGGTGAGAGAAACGGTCGAGTTGATGAGAAAGCTCCTAACTGGCAAGAAGATCAGCTACGATGGAAAGGTATGCCATATAAAATCGGCAAAACTGGACTACCAGAAAGGAGAGAACATACCAGTATACATAGGCGCACAGGGACCAAAGATGCTCAAACTCGCAGGAGAAATTGCCGAGGGAGCACTTGTGAATGGATCACACCCACGAGACTTCGAGACAGCAGTAAAACTACTGAAAGAAGGGTGTGAGGGCGCAGGCAAGAACTTCAACGATTTCGATGTTGCAGCATACACAAGCTTCTCGATTGCAGATACAAAGGAAGAAGCAGAAAAGACCGCAAAACCAGTCACAGCATTCATTGTGGCAGGCTCACCAGACACCGTCTTCGAGAAACATGGCATACCGATCGAGGATGTGAACAAGGTTAGGGACGGTTTCAAGGAGAGCTTCGGTGCAGCCATAAAAGCAGTGACACCAGAGATGCTCGATGCATTCTCGATATGCGGGTCCCCGGATGAGTGCATAGAACAGATCGACTCACTCTTCAAAGTAGGAGTCACACAGATGATAACAGGTTCACCACTTGGACCAAGCAAGGTCAAATCGATCGAGTTGATCGGAAAACAACTGATACCACACTTTGTGAAATAGTTGGATAGTAGTATAAATACAATAGTAAATAGACGGAGGAGACAAAATAGATGAGTTCTATAATGGGAAAAACCCTTCATGTAGACCTTACGAAGGGAAAGATAACCGAACAAGCTGGAATCGATGAGAAACTGTGGCAGCAGTACATCGGTGGTCGAGGACTTGGACAGAAGCTTATCTGGGATCACATAGGTAAGCCACCCTACAGCACCCCGGATGAGGCAAGAGAGTTTGCTCTCTCGCCAGGAAACAGGTTCGTCATAATGCCAGGACCACTGACAGGAACGCCAGCGGCAACGTCAGGAAGATTTGCGGTTGCCTTTATATCGCCACTCTCTGGAACGACATCGGCAGCCATTGCGGGTGCACGCTTTGGAATGCTTGTGAAGAGAGCAGGATACGATGCAATCATAATCGACGGCAAGGCAGACAAACCATGCTACCTGAACATAACAGAAGAGAAACAGGAGATACTCGATGCAAGCGACCTGTGGGGAAAGACAACCTATGAGACAGACGAGATCCTCACGGCGAAACATGGAGAGAAATGTTCTGTTGGATGTATTGGTCCTGCCGGTGAGAGGTGTGCACCGATAGCATGTGTTGCCCACGAGAAGAGCAGCTTTGCCGGGAGAACCGGGGCAGGCGCTGTCTGGGGTTCAAAGAATCTGAAGGCAGTTGTGGTGAATGGAAAGCAGAAGATAGAGATTGCCGAGAAGGACGAGTTCAAAGAGATCAATCGAAAGATAAACGCCCTCATTCAAGAGAAACCAACGACTGGCGAATACCTGCAGACAAGAGGAACGATCGTTCTGATGCACGTTGAGAATATGCACGGGACACTCGGAGTGAAGAACTTTTCAGAGACCGGAAACCTCTCCTACGAAGACTGTCAGAAGATCAGCGGAGAGAGGTTCTGGAACGAGTTCAACTGGGGAAAAGAAGCCTGTTATGCATGCCCGATTGGATGTCACAGGAAACTGTATATAAACGGAGAATTCCTACCACAGGCAGAGTACGAACTAACATGGTCATTTGGAGCTAACCTGGGCAATCTGGACCCGTACGTTGTCACAAAGGCAGGAGACCTCTGTGGGAAATATGGAATGGACGGGATATCGGCTGGAAACATCGTTGGATATGCAATGGAATCAACTGTAAAAGGAGCACATGACTTCGGAATAACATGGGGTGACGGAGAAGGAATCCTCAAAGTTGTGGAAGAAATGGGAACAGGCGAAGGCGTTGGCGCAGACCTCCAGATGGGTGTCAAGCGGTGTGCAGAGAAGTATCCAGAGACGGCAGATTATGCAATGCACATCAAAGGAACCGAATTGCCAGCCTATGACCCACGAGCAATGGCAGGTGTGGACCTTGGTTATGCAACCAGTCCACGAGGCGCTGACCACATGAAATCATACATGGTCGGATGCAACACACTCGGAACACAGATAACACCAAAGGAACTCCTCGAGAGGACAGTACTGAACCGTGACAAGATCACGTTCACAATCGGAATGCAACACGAGAGTGTATTCTACGATTCTGCTGTACTCTGCCTCTTCCTCGCACTAACACCTGTCGGTGTTGAGGACATGGCTAAGTTGTACTCAACGGCAACTGGAATACACATGGAAACACGTGAACTTATCCTGTCTGAAGAGAGAGTTATGAACGCTGAGAGACTCTGGAACGTAGCAAGTGGATTTACAGCAGACGATGACACAGTGCCCAAGAGATTCACAACAGAGCAGACTCCTTATGGTGGAAGTAAGGGAACGATAAGCAGAATAAAGAAAGCAAAGAAGATGTTCTATGAAGAGCGCGGATGGAGCAAAGACGGTGTTCCAGAACCATGGCTGACAAAGTACCTGGATCTGGATGAAATGAGAACCAAACTGGGAGTGTGATGAGAGATGGCAGGAACAACCCACGAGTATAATGAGTGCCAGTACGCAGACGTCGTTGAAAAGACGATGAATGAAGGAATTGCAGCACAGCAAACATGTGTTGACATAGTAAGAGACCACAGATACGAACCATTCCTATGGAAGCACTGTGAGCCATTCTATCAGCGGATCAAAGAGGTGACACTTCACCCAGATCAATCCAAGGAATGTCTCGATCTGTGGAGAGAATCTTACCTGAACCACTATGAGATTATAGATTCTCTCACCAAGACCGTGAACGCCATCGATACGGCATTCCTCGAGTGGATGCAGACACCGATAGTACTTGACATGTGCTATAAGCTCGACCGTGATTTCAAGGATGCAATAGATGAGTTCTGCAGAACGATAAGAGAATCCGAAGACCTGATCGGAATCGAAGCGATGAGACTCCACAGCGGATTCTATGGAATCGTCTCGTCAAAGGACTTCGCAGCAGTACCAGGCAGCAACTTTGCAATAGACGTGCTGATACTTGACAGAACACCTATTGACAGGAAATACAAAGAAGCGATAATGGCTGCAAAATCATGGGGACTCAACACAATCTACGTCTTTGGCGACAGATTCACAAGAACACTCCAGAGATGCAGAAACGTTCAGACCGCAATCGAACAGGAACAGAGATACTTAGAGTGGATATGGGCACAGCCATCGATGTTCATGAAAAAGATCATGGGCACATTCGGCTTCACATCATTCAATCGACACAAATACTTCGAGATGTACGAAAAGAGGATGACACCAGTCGTGAAAGACGCTTATGACGCAGGTGTTCACATCGCAAACATACCGATGCTTCCAACACACGTTGGCGACATGGGTCACCACCTGGGCCCATCCTACTACGAAATCTGTAAAGATGAGATGTGCATGAACATCCTCGACGCTGTCTCACAGGTCGGTGCAAGCACAACAAGGAGAGGATATGCAATGGGTGTTCCAAAAGCACCATTTGCCCTCACAGGTCTCGTAACTGGTGCACAGGGCGCAGCAATGGCAGAGATACTGAACTGGGATGGATTCACAATCGACATGTTCGTCGATCTTCTGGAACACCGATTCAACAACTGGGTCTTAACACATCCATACGACAGACCGATGGTCGCAGAACTGCACATAAACGACTGGCTTGACTTTATCGGAAAAGGCGAGAGAGTCATCAGAGACCCACCACATGGATACGGTGGAAAGGTACAGGGTGTTCCAGTAGACCTATGGCCTATCAGAAACAACACATACCTGAACGACCCACAATGGTATGCCTATCCATACTGCGCAGTTACAGCCCGAACAGGCGCATTGTTCAGGTTCATAGACCAGCCGTGCATGCTCTCACCTGAAGCACCATCGATTAACGGACTCTGCAACCAGACAGCACTAAATCCAGATAAGGCAATGGCACCGATACAACTCTGCAAGAGATGCGCCACAGCAGAATGGCTGCCAGCAAAGTGTAGATGGTGCAGAGCAAACGACCTGAAACTTGCAGTATCCTCGACCACAAGAATTGAACCAGGAGAGTGATTAAAATGGCAGAATTCTATGAGATAGATCAGGCAGAGGCAAAGAAGAAGCTCGACGAACAGGTGAAGAAGCTTGAAGACGCAGAAGACAGAGACAAATACGTAGAGAAACTCACGAACGGAACGATGTACGCACTTGAAGTTTC
>NJEL02000003.1:17480-26183 GCA_002254825.2 Methanosarcinales archaeon ex4572_44
AAAAAATGAAAAAAATTTTGCTGATAAATCCATCCGAGTACTATGAAACCTATTCTTCACTTGCACTAATATATCTCGGTACGTATCTGATGGAGCGAGTGGATTGCAAGGTTGAGATTGAAAGTATCTGGAAGAAAAACCTGAACAATTTACACTCATACGATCTGATCGGCATCACATCATACACTCCAGAAATCCCTTACGTTAAAAATTTTGCAGAGGAAGCCAGAGATATATGTGATGTTCCAATCATAGTTGGTGGAGCACATGCGAGCGGAGACCCTGTTTCATGTTTAAACGAATCCCCATACTTTGATATCGTGAACGAAGGGTATGGAAGGGAAATAGCAACTATCGCAGAAGAAAAAGAAGAGCTCTGTAACATTCCGAACATAACATACAGAAAAAACGGTGAAATCAAACGTAATAAAATGAAGAAAACGAAGCCCATCGTGCAGGACACAATACCAGACAGAAAAATTGACACCTGTAAAAACAAGGATAGAGTTTATCTCTTATCTTCTACAGGCTGTTCAAATTTCTGTGATTACTGCGCATGCGTAAAAGACGGGTACCACTTACGAAAGAAAGAATCATTGACCGAAGAGATAAACGGATTAAACCCAAAGTCTCTTATCTTCTGTGACGACTCGCACATAACAAAAACCTCAATCAAGATGCTTGATTACGTTTATAAAACTTGTGATGTGAAGGATGTTAGAAAAGAGTGTTTAATTGATCCGTTTTTCCTATCAAATAATTACAGTGAAGTATCTGATTTTATTCAACGAAATAGTTACAGAGATCTCTTCATCGGTGTTGAATCAAGCACTTATTCAGGGCGTGACAAGATCGGAAGAAGATATCACGGAACAATCAGAGATGAAAGTTGCCATAAAAGAGAAACAGACGGCATAAAAAAATTTATAAAACAATTTGATGGCGGTCTCACACTAAGCTATATCACACCACACCCCCTAATCGAGAAAAAAGAACTGATAAGTGATTTTACCGAGATGTTCGAATTTCTCAAGATTTTTCGCGCAGACGATGACAGAGCCCATTTCATAAACTGGGACGTCCTAATCCCTTTCCCGGGAACCCGGGTGAGGCAGCGATACTATAACTACATCCGACCTGACGAGCGATTTGATTGGGAGTCTTACAAACCATCTTTTCCATTTTTATGGCAGTATAAAAGTGACTATGTCAATCTCTGGATGCATAAATTCACTCGCTGCTATAGAAGCGCAGAAACATTCATGCAGGACCTGAACGAAGACGAAAAGATGCGATTCGTCGGCAATCACAACTACACAATACTGCTGAGCCTGAGCATCCTACTAAACAAAGAGTTTTCAGAACTTGCCAAGAAGATTCCAAGCTTTGATCATGAATACTGTAAGAAGATGGAACAGGCACTGAACCGATGTTAAATCCTAAGTTTGACAGTTTACAAATCTTCTTGTCGAGAATGTCTCTATGTACACGGATTTCCTTGTAACCGCACTAAAGTCCCAGTTATGATAGGATAGGGCTTGCAATATCCCGATGGAGTCATATTATCTCTGTTCCACCCACGCTCACCTATCCGCTTCCAAACCCTCAGAAGACTGTGCCAATATCCATCGTTCATGGGAAATCTGTTCTTCAATCACTCTTTTTGTTTGCACCCGGCTTCCAGATTTCAAAAGCCAGTGCATTGGTCGGACATGCGTCAATGCACACGCCGCATGCGAAGCAATCGGGTCGTAACTTATCACCGTCCACGATTGCTTTGACAGACGGGCATGGCGACTCCCGGATACATCTCTTGCAGTCATTGCATCTGCCTTGGTTAAGGCGCACACGAAATATGCTCAGGTACTCAAGCAGCCACGTCAGGAGCCCAACCGGGCACACAAGATGGCAGAACGGTCGATATACAAATACTGATGCGATTGCAACCGCCCCTACCAGAACTGCCAGCACCAGCTCAAAATGCCAGTCAAAGAGTTCAAATGGGTTTAAAATGCCTTGGTATGTGTAAATATCGATTCCTATGGTAATAACCATAACCAAGCTGATAATAAATATCGAAATCCGGATGCCATTTGAGATCTTGAACGGCAGCTTGATCTTTTTCCCGAATGGTGCTTGTTCCGGAATCCTGTTTATGATTTCTTGCAGTGCCCCAAACGGACAGACCCACCCGCAGAACAGTTTTGCTCCGATGACTGACAATCCACCAATGAAGACGAGCATCGTCGCTTTCTTGAGCGTGATCGTACCGCCAGTTGCGAGAGCCGTTATTGGGTCCACCACTGCCTCCAGCGGGCTTGGCTGGCGCATGATCACCAGCACCCCGAAGAGCACAAAGACGACGCACATTAGGAGTGTCCGGATGTTTCGATTTATTTTGGTTGTTCTCAAGAGGATGAGTCCTGCTAATGCAGAAATTCCACCAAGAATGAATTTTAGCGACAATAGTCCGGCAGAGATTGATGCTATATCTATATTTCTGCCACCACCCATTCCACTGCCGTCACCTCCGCCTCTACCTTCTGCCATAACTGGCACGCAGATGAGTATCATGGATAAAACGATGCAGAAGACTGGTAAATAAATTGTGTTTCGTTTCATATTTACCCATTATACATGATGATTCTGGGTTTAAAATGTTTTTGGTACTTAAAACTTAACTGGAGATTCGTGTACTACACTACAACTGTCAAACTTAGGTTAAATCACGCCTTGGACGATATGTTTGCTTTATTCACAGATTTTTTCCAGAACAATCTTCATGATTGTCTCGTGAACACTTTTAATAGGTTTGTTTCCATCGATCAGATGTGCATATGGTAGATCTTCTGATAAGTCAGTGAAGATCTGCCTGACTTTCGCAAGGTATGTCTCGCCCTCGAAGGCATTCGGCGTATCGCCTCGGAGATCGCGGATTCGTGAGATGCCAATCGCTGGAGGGATGTCGATGATTAAGAGAAGCTCGGGTGTAGGTGCAATCTTTTCATTTTCACTTTTGATATAATTCATGTCTAAACCGCGAGCGCCCTGATAAGCTATGTTTGAAAAGTAATAGCGATCCATGATCACAACAGATACCTTCTCGAGGGCAGGCATTATATTTTGTCTCACATCTTCTATTCGATCTTGCAGGAACAACTGAGATTCTTCGGTAGCGGTGATGTTGGATCTGCCGTGTTCTGCAAGTTCACGGATCCTCTTGCCAAAGATACCGTTTGTGGGTTCTTTGAATGTTACAACATCTACACCCTGCTGATAAAGCCCATTTTTTAACATTTGTACCTGTGTGCTCTTGCCAGCACCGTCGATGCCTTCAACGGCGATCAAAAGACCTTTCTTAGGCACTCATATACCCTCCATTGAATCCTGCGAAGAGGCATCGTGCCCCTGCCATCCCTATGCTCACCTCAGTATAAATTCCGTACTGCTCAAAGAGTGATCACAGGCGCTCTTTTACCCCATCCACCACTCTGTTAAAGATACCGCTGCTGCCCTTATCCTCTCCGAATGTCTCTGCAAGCTCTCTCAGCAGCACCTTCTGGCGATCTGTCAGATTCGTGGGCGTCTTCACCACGACTTTCACGAATTGATCTCCCCGCCCATACCCATGCAGGTGGAGTATCCCCTTCTCTTTCAGTCTAAAGGTCTTACCGGTCTGTGTACCTGGTGGTATCTTTATCTTCGCATGCCCTTTGAGTGTTGGCACTTTGATCTCGCTCCCGAGGGCTGCCTGTGTGATGCTGATCGGCTCGTCAACAATCACATCATCACCCTCTCTCTTGAAGATTGGATCTGGCGTGACATGTATATCAATGTACAGATCACCTGGTGGTGCCCCACGCTCCCCTGCCTCACCCTCACCGCTCATGCGTAGCCGCGCACCATTATCTACTCCAGGCGGGATCTTCACAGATATCTTCTTCCTGCGCCGCACAACTCCACTCCCCCCACAGGTGGAACATGGTTCTTCTATCACGCTCCCACGCCCTTGGCACGTGGTGCATACGCTGGTTGTCATGAACCGTCCGAGTGGCGTTGTCTGGCTGCGTCGTATCTGACCCGTGCCCCTACAGGTCTGGCAGGTTTTGGGTGTGGCTCCAGGTTTTGCACCACTTCCACCACACGTGTCACACGCCTCTCTCTTCGGTATCTCGATCATTCTCTCTCCGCCAAAGGCTGCGGTCCGAAACGGTATCTCCAGTTCATAGACGAGGTCACGCCCTCGCTGTGGGCGACTGGGTCTTGCACGTCCACCAAAGAACGTGTCAAATATGCTGCCACCAAAGTCGAAGCCCGTATCTCCAAAGATATCCTCAAAGTGGGCAGACCTGAATATATCCTCCTGCGTGTACCTATTATCTATGCCTTCATGCCCAAACCTGTCATACTGTCTTCGTTTCGTCTCATCAGAGAGCACACCATACGCCTCTGACAGCTCCTTAAACTTCTCTTCGGCATCAGGCGACTTGTTCTTATCAGGATGATACTTCATTGCAAGCTTGCGATACGCCTTCTTCATCTCATCAGCACTCGCATCTCGTTTAACACCAAGTATCTCGTAGTAGTCTCTCTTGTTAGTCATATTTCAACTCAACAACTGAAAATGGCATAATACGATAAATCGTTTTTGCAAGATGATTTGCGGATCAACTACTTATGCGCGCGAATATCGCCCTGCCTCGCCTCTTCCCTGGAGGGGTAAAATACTATATTCAAGCTTCGCTTTGAACATCTGCTTTCAGTGTTACTGTATGCGACTCTCCATCAGGGTGTGGCACGACTCTCGCTGTTTGTTTTTGTTATGTGTATTGTGTGGTTGGTCTGTTCGCTCAGTGTGTTGTCATGTGTGATTATGATGAGTTGTTTGAAGTTATGGATGTTTTGTAGTTGCCTGGCGAGGTTTTCTCTTCGTTGTGTGTCGAGGTTTGTTGTTGGTTCGTCCAGGAAAATTATGTCTATCTGGGAGGTTGTTTTCAGGATTGCGAGGCGTATTGCGAGTGCTGCGCTCATCTGTTCGCCGCCGCTTAGTTGTGTGTAGCTGTGCTCTTGTCCGTTTTCTGTGAGTGTTATCTCGTAGTCTTCGTTCCAGTGTAGCTCTGTTGTGTAGTTTTGCATGATTTCACAGTAGGTGTTCGTGGCTTCGGTTGCGATCTGGTCGATCAATTGGTGTATGATGAGTTGACCTGAGTTGTTGAGGAGGTCTCGGATGTATGTTGTGTACGTGTGGAGTTTTTCTTCCTGTTTGAGTTGTTTTTCTATTTTTTCTAGTTCTTTGAGTTTTGTTTTGGTCTTTTCCAGTTTTTTTTCTGTTGTTTTGAATTGTTTTTCCTTTTCAACCTGGGTGCTTTCTCTTGCGCTCAGTCGCTTCCCGAGGGTTTCGAGTCTGCTCCCCAGTTCGTGGAGTTTGGTTTTGTTGAAGTGTGTCTCTTCTTTTTGGCGTTCTTCCTTTAGCTTTTTGGTTTTTGTTTCTTCTTCTTCGAGTTTTATCTGGTTTTTTTTCTGAACGCTAATCAGTTCTGGTTTTCTTGCAGCAATTGGGCTGTTCTGCAGGTAGGTGTTGTGTGCGTCTCTGAGTTTTTCTGTTCTGTTCTCGATTATTCGTATGGTTTCGTTCAGTCCAGCGTATTTGCTCAGTTTTTTCTTCTCTTTTTCAAGTTCTTCTTCTGCTCTTCTCTTTTCCTCTTTTGTCTCTTTGAGTTTTTCAAGTTCTTCTCTTTTCGTGTGTGTCAGTTTTTCTATGGTGTAAAGCCTTATTTTTGCATCTTCCAGTGTTTCGATCTGTTTGTTTAATTTTATCAGTATTTCTTCTATCTTTTTAAGTTCGTTTTTATTTCCTGTTAGTTCAGTGGTGTATTTTTTGAATTTTTCTCTCAGTTTGTAGATTTTTGTCTTGTTCTCATTGTTTTTTTCTGGTATCGATCTCAGCCTGTCACTTTTCAGTTGTTTTTCTATCTCTTTGATCAGTGTTTCTCTCTCTGATATCTGTCCTGCTGGGTCTTTTAAGGATTCCAATTCTCTTTGAAGTTCTGATAGTTTTTTTTGGACGATTTTGAGTTTTTCTTCTCTTTTACTGATCTCTTCTGTAAAGTAGGTGTTGAAGTCGGTCACTGCTTCACACCTGATTCCATGAAGTATTTCTTTGTTCAGATAATTTTGTCTATCTAATTGTGGCAGTAACTGGTTTTTTTCTTTTTTTAACTTATTTAATCTATTGTTGAGCTCGTTTACCAGTTTTTCCACTTCTTCCAGACTTTTTTTCTCAAATATTAGTTCTCGCAGTGGTTCTTTCAGTTCTTCTTGTATTAATTTAGTCTCTCTCTGCAAGGCTTTGTATTCCTTAACTACTGGTTGTAAGTCTTCTTTTTCTCTTTTTAGTCCTAATATTTCTTTTTCCAGTTCTTCACACTTTTTTTCTCTTTCTTTCAATATTGCGATATTGTTTTTTAGTGATAGCGCCTTTTTTTCGCATCTGTTCCGTTCTTCTCTTCTGGCGTACAGATCTTTCAGTTTTTGCTCGTTCTCTTCATACTCTTTTTTTTTATCTGCAAGCTCGTTTACTATATTTTCTGCAGATTCTGCCTCTTCAAGATCATTTTTAACTCGTTTCAGGTCTTTTTCTGTGGTTTCAATCAATACTTTTAGTTTGTGAAGCTCTTTCTCGATCTGCTGAATCTTCTCTTCTCTCCTCGCAAGCTCGTCTCTCTCTGCACCCAAAAGCTCAATTCTACTTTTAATTTCTTGTATCTCTTTTAAAAGACTTGTTATATCTCTTTCAAGCTCTGATTTCTCCCATTTCAACTCTTCGTACTCTTGTGTCTCTGTTCGGAGCACGAGCACTTCTTTTTCAAGTTCTGTGATCCCATCCTTCAGACTGTTTAAGACTGGTAGGAGGTTCTGGTATGCTTTTTTGTATTCGTCAACGCCGAGCACCCCGTCAAAGATCGATCGTCTCACTGCTGGTGTCTGTGCGAATGCTGTGGTGAAGCTGCCCTGCGGGACTCCGACAGCGTTCTCGAAGATTGATCGCAGCCCTCTCTGATCGCCAGCAAACGGAAAAAGGTTGTCGATTAACCAGTCCATCACATCTTTCTTCCCAGTTATCTTGCCGATTGGCGTTGAAAGCTTGATATCACTCCCACCGATTTTACGTGTGATGGTGTAGATGATCTCATCGTCGGATAGAAAGTCGAGCTCAACGCTTCCCGATTGTGTGTCATGCCTGATAAAATTGCGTTCAGGATAGGGTAGGTAGTCAAAGAGTGCATATCCAATGGCTTCAAGGATCGTGGTTTTGCCGTGGCCATTCTCGCCTGTAATCCCGTTGATACCTGGCTTGAACTCTATGGTTGCATCTCTGTATGATTTAACATTTTTGAGCCTCAGCTCTGTCAACATCATCCAGGATCACCCTTCACAAAGGACAACTTCTCGATCTCACCATTTTTGTGTCCCTTGTCCTCTGCCTCCATCTCTTCGAAGCTCTCTTTCAACCGACGGATGATCTCATCTTCACCAGCCCTCTGCAGTGCAAGCTTCTTCGCCCAAAGAACGTCTCTTACCACCTGTTTTACGTGCGATCTGTACCGACCGTCCTGGAGCACCTGTTCAGTCAGGATCTTTGTCTCTATCGCTTCCCTGCTCATACCCCTAATGTTTGGGAGATATGGATCACTGGAATATTTCACATGTACATCGGTGTGGAGGGGATTGAACCTATCTGCTATTATTTTTTTCAGATCGGATGTAGGTATATCTTTTTTTGGAAAATTAAGGTTTCCCCAGAGTGTTAACTCGACGATCGGTGAGAGTTTGGAGTTGATGGGCGCTTCGCTCTCAACCATCGAGCGGAGGAGGAGACTTAACTCATGAGGCGTCTTGATGCTGCTGATCTGGCATGAGAGGTGTTTGAACGGGCGGGTAGTAAGTTCAACGAAGCGTGCACCTTCACCAGTCACATGGTAAAAACCCTTCTCAATCCCATACTCGTTGAGCGAGAGCGTCTCAGGGCTCCCACCGTTATAGACCCAACCATCATACTCATACCGTGTGTGATAATGCCCGAGTGCGAGATAGTCCACGCATTCCCGAAGCTGGAGCAGTGTATTGTACGGTATCTCACCAGCGATCTCGCTACGAGCCCGCCCCTCCATCCCGAAATGCATCATAAGTATAGTGAAGCGATCAGAGTCATTATTGATCTTATCTATCTCTTCACCGATCAATGGGATGCTCTGGAGTGTGAATGCGCCAAGATACTCCACACCAAAAATACGACACTCGCCCACATCAACATAGTCCAGCCTGAGACCATCAATGTGTGAAGACTTCAACAGCCTGAGCAAGCCCTGCGAATCAAGGATCTGGAGCCAACTGTTCCGATCCCGATGGTAGGCAAGGTCGTGGTTACCCTCAATAACGATGACAGGAATGGGCTCACGTCCCCTGGACTTGCACTCGCCCTGCAACCATGACAAGACTCTGTATGCCTGAAGGTACGTGGGCGCATTGATGTTGCGCTTCTCAAAGAGATCTCCTGCGATTAGGATAAAATCTACATCATGCTCCAGGCCATACTCGATGAACGCCTTGAAGGTGTGGGCAAGGTCGAGAAAACGCTCATGCAGGTTATACTGGACGTACCCAAGGTGAAAGTCACTGCCATGTATGAAGTTCAGATCCATC
>NJEL02000004.1 GCA_002254825.2 Methanosarcinales archaeon ex4572_44
TTCGTAGCATTGTTGGAATAGTCTGCATGTCGAGGTTCAAGAGCGACATCCACCAAAACAAGGATTGAAACAGAGCAAGCCGATACGGGTCGTCATACTGCGTATACCGTTCAAGAGCGACATCCACCAAAACAAGGATTGAAACCTCTTGAGTGTTTTGATGAGATTGCTCAGACACTTGAGTCGCAAGGCGTCAGAAAACCCAGTAGGGATTGAACCGCGCGGGCACAAACTGTCCAGGATTTCTTTTTAGAATGACTTCAGATGACTCATCTCGATCTCAACCACAAAACTCAAAACCAATAATATAATTATCTTGATATTCAAAGAACGTAGGATAAAATGTATGAACAAGACCATTTCTTGTCCCACTCCAAAGAATATTTGGAATCTCTCGGTATTCTTCTGGGAAATATTTTTTGATAAATTTTATAATGTTATCTGTAGTTTTATTTTGATTATATCTTTCAGTCTTTTCGAGAGACTATCTGTTTTAAAATTATTCCACTCATTTATTAGTTCATCGTTCATTTCTGTACTGAAACAACAGATATTATCAGTATTTCCTATATACAACTCAGCTAAAAACTCAAGAGCAGTGTTCACAAGAATTGGAACAGATAAATTTCCACAACCGTTATCAGCAGCTATGTCTCTATTTTCTATGCCTTATAGGAATGTGTTAATATCACCCAATAGACAATCAGTAATCCATCCAAAGCGGGTGCGATTTTCAAAAACCTGATCTTCAAAAATATACTTATATTTTTCTTCCTTGCTCATATTTGATTTCGTCTAACTTGTTTATATACGCAATGCATATATCATCCCAAATTAGGGTTATATCTGCATTGCGGATATACTCATTCTGGTTGTTTCTCATACGATTTACCTTCCAGCATATCCACTGGATTTTTAATCTTGCTCAGATTCTTGGTACTCACATGCGATATCTCTGTCGTCTTTGAGCTTTTGTGTCCGAGCAAATCCTGAATATACCGCAATCTGGGGTATGTTCAAAGTAACAACGATTTCAAAACAGTGTCAACACCAGTTGGTGTGACTGCCTCTGCACCATGGAGTGCCGATACAAGTTGACTTGCCAAGTGAGAAAATATTTAAGGTTTTGGAGAGGAGATTGTGGTTTTGATCTGTTAAAAAGGCAGGTTCTGGGCATGGTCCGTGTAGTTTTCATTGAGGTGAAAGGATTCTTTGTTTTTGTGGTGGTGAAGATGGTTTGATTGTGATTGATGGTGGTTTCGGTGAGGGTGGTGGGCAGATTGTGCGCACGGCGATTGCACTCTCTGCAGTTACTGGAACGCCTCTGCAGATACGGGATATAAGGGTTGGTAGGAGCCAGCCAGGTCTCAAGGCACAACACGTAAAGGCGATAGAAACTGTGGGGCGTCTGTCGCGCGCTGAGTATCGTGGTGTCGATATTGGGTCGACAGAGGTCACGTTCACTCCGCATCGGATAACTGGTGGTGCGATGCGAGTGGACATTGGGACTGCTGGCAGCATCCCTCTCTTGATGCAATCTGTGGCACCGCTTGGTCTTGTTGCTTCTGACAGGATCACCCTGCGTTTGATTGGGGGGACGGATGTTGCATGGTCGCCATCGATCGATTATATGGTGTATGTCTTCTTTGAGGCACTTTCACGAATGGGTTTTGATGCAAGGGTGAGGCTTATCGCACGTGGCTATTATCCGAGGGGTGGGGGTGTGGTTGATTTTGAGATACTTCCTTCGTCCATCCGCCCGCATCGTTTTGAATCCACTGGGTGTAGGGTTGTCTTTGGTGTATCTCACGCTTCAAACCTCCCAACTCATGTGGTGAGGCGACAGAGAACGGCTGCTAACGAGGTATTATCCTCGCACGGCTTCAAGTGTGATATAGTTGAAGAGTCTGGAGTCTTTGAATCTGTAGGTTCAGGTATCACGCTCTGGTGTGGACATATAGGTGCGTGCAGTCCTGGTGAGCGGGGTCTTCGTGCAGAACTGGTTGGAGAAGGGGCAGCCAATGCCATGGTATCTGAGCTTGAGGGTGGTGTTGGTGTGGATGTGCATCTTGCAGACCAGTTAATCCCGTATTTTGGGCTTGCAGGTGGTGGCAGTCTCACTGTTAGAGAACTCTCAGACCATATAATGACCAATATCCACGTGGTGGAGCAACTCTTGAATGTCAGCTTTGTTGTTAGGCGGGTGGAGGATGTGATTAGGATATCACTATAGCCGATTTAGGTATTCTGGTGGGACGGCGTCTGTTAGCACGATCTCGTCGGTTGCCTGGATCATCGGGAGGCCGTCTTCCTGTGCCCTCTTGGCATCCACTTCGATTATTATGGGATTTTCTGTATGAATGCTTGCCACTTCGGAAGCTTTCTCGGCACTGGCACTGAGATGAACGTAACGCTGTTTTACAGGTTTGATTCCGTTTTCAATAATTATATCGGCTTCTTCCTGACTTGTACCATAGTATAGCTTTGGATTTGTGTTTTGTTTAAAATCAAGGCTGACATCGATCGAATGTCCGTATCGTGCACGTATCCGTTCACCCTGAAGCTCGTACCTACCTTTCTCGTCAGACTCGATGAGCGCTATGAGACGCTTCTTAGTCGCCCATCGGTAACGCTCATGCATAACCTCGGAAAGTAGGTTTAGGTCTACCCATCCCTTCGAACTTATTGCAAGCCCAAGGTCGTCTGGAAAATGGCGCAGTGCGCCTGATATGAACCGCCCTATCTTTTCAGTCTTGGCATCGTCAAGCACCAGATGTCCCTCCTTTCCACAGACACACCGTTCTCCTCTGAATGGTCCATGCTCAGGGCATTCACGTATCATCGTGATGGTGAGATGAGCAACACGGCATAAATAGTTTATCAAAAACCCTCTTATGTTCGTACTCTTATCTTCGTAGTTACTTGAATACACAAAGTTACTTTATATGCAACAAGAAACGGTTCATTTACACTATTAGTTGCTTGCATGGATGGTTTTAATGGGTATTGTAGATGAGATTGCCTCTGTTGAGGAAGAGATCAGAGAGACACCGTACAACAAAGCCACCAGCCATCATGTTGGGAAGTTGAAGGCAAAGCTTGCGCGGCTCCGAGAAGATTTGTTGAAGCGGGAATCGAAGAGCGGTGGTGGCGTGGGTTTTGGTGTGCGGAAGTCAGGGCATGCGAGTGTTGCTCTTGTCGGGTTTCCGTCGGTTGGCAAGTCCATGCTTCTGAACCAGCTGACTGGTGCAGACTCTGCGGTTGGTGCTTTTGAGTTCACAACATTGAGTGTTATCCCTGGTATGATGGAGCATTGTGGTGCTCAGATCCAGATCTTGGACATCCCTGGGCTTGTTAGGGGCGCTGCTTCTGGAAAGGGACGGGGTCGTGAAGTGATCTCTGTTGTTAGGAACGCTGATATGATTCTCTTCGTTCTCGATGTCTTCAACCCTGAACAGTACGAGTTGCTGGGGAAGGAGTTGTATGATGCAGGAATCAGGGTTAACTCTCGAGAACCTGATGTTGTGGTGAAACGAAAAATTCGTGGCGGGATCTCTGTTAACTCCACCTTGGGCGGTGATGTGATCTCTCACGACCTCGCTAAGTCGATACTTTCTGAGTACAAGATTCATAATGCTGATGTTCTGATAAGGGAGGATATTACGGTCGATCAGTTCATCGATGCTATTCACAACAACAGGCACTATGTGCCAGGTATCGTAGCAGTGAACAAGGTGGATGTTGCAGAGGCGAGTCTGGTTGAGCGGGCACGTACTCTTTTCCCAGATGCAATCATGGTCTCTGCTATTGAAGGGAGAAACATTAACATTTTGAAGGATGCAATCTTCAATGCACTCGACTTCATCCGAATCTATCTCAAACCACGCGGTGCTGATGCCGACCTTGATGAGCCATTGATCGTTCGCAAGGGTTGTGATGTTGGTGGTGTCTGCGACATGCTCCACCGTGATTTCAGACAGAACTTCAGGTATGCACACGTCTGGGGCAATTCGGCAAAGCACCCAGGTCAACGCGTGGGCATAGCACATATACTCGATGATAGTGATGTCCTGCGGATTGTCATGTGAAGACGTGTTGTTTTGATTCCAAAGTTTGAAGTAGTAGATATGGTATAATAGGCGGTGAGGCTTGCGAGGTGTTTCCTAACAAGAAGATACAATCACTGGTCGGTTCAAGAATTCAGGTGGAGATGAAAGGTGAAAACACTATCCTCGAGGGCATTCTCTCAGGTGCCGATGAGTACTTGAACATGCATCTGGTCGACTCTGTTGAAGTAGAGGATGGCAGAAAGATAAAGTCACTTGGATCTGTGATTCTGCGCGGCAATAACGTAGTTCTGGTCAATCCGTTATAGTGGTGCCAGTATGGATGAAGAGAATCTCCTGAGTATCATACGAGAGAGACCAGACGGTATTCTGCAGAATGAGCTGTGGAAAACGGCTGGCATAGATAGTCGCAAGTGTTCACGGTTCATCAAAAGGCTGCTCGATAAGAATCTTATCACGAGGGAAACTGCAGTCTCCATGGGCTCACGAACGTATCTGGTGAGAGCGACCGAAGGTGTGCCATTTAAAACTGGAGCGTTGAACCCTGACCTGAAGTACCTGATTGCAAACGGCCAGTTCAGCCCATGTGTTGGGTGCAGGATCGAATGCGAGCCCGAGTATTGTGATTATCTCACCGAATGGATAGCAAATCTTCTCGCAGAAGAGCACTGAACTGCTGACCAGGTTTCAGACCTATCTGGCAATCGTTATATATTATATCCTCGATTGTGATACATGGATGCTTCTCAAAGATGGTCTGCACGCATTTCTCTATCGAGGTTATGAGCGTCTGCTCACGAGTGAGATAAAAGAGGGTTTGATACCCGACCATATTGCGATAATCATGGATGGAAATCGGCGTTTTGCCGATAGACTTGGCTTCGATAGGATTATTGGACATCACCGTGGCGCAGATGTCTGTGAAAACGTGATTGACTGGTGCTGGGACATCGGGGTGAAACAGCTCACACTCTATGCATTCTCTACTGAGAACTTCCGACGTTCAGGGCCTGAGAAGAGTAGTCTCTTCGACCTGATCGCCTCAAAGCTTGATGAGATATCCGCGGATGAGCGCACGCATGAACGACGAATGAGCGTTCATGCGATAGGAGCTATTGGATCGCTGCCACTGGATCTGCAGGATGCGATTGCACGTGCAGAGGATGCCACACGGGTCTATGAGGGCATGCATCTCAATGTTGCCCTTGCGTACGGTGGACGGAGAGAGCTTGTGGATGCTGCACGGTTGATAGCAAAGAAGGTTCGGACGGGCTTGCTCTCGCCCGATGACGTGGACGAAGAAGTTGTTTCCCGCCATCTTTACGTGGGGGATGTGATCACGTGCGACGTGGATCTGATCATCCGCACGGGCGGTGACAGGCGAGTCTCAAACTTCCTGCCATGGCAGTCATGCGGCAACGAGTGCGCTACCTACTTTTGCGCACCATACTGGCCCGAGTTCCGACGAATAGACCTGCTTCGGGCAATACGAACATACCAGATGAGGGAACGTGAGCGGCAGAGAAAGACCATCCTCCGGGTAGTGAATCTGCTTGCGGCATGTGGCCATGTGGAAGCCAAAGAGGTCATACGCCTCTCACGAAAGATTCTTGAAATTCCCCATGAAGAGATAAAAAGCATTCTTATGGAAATTTCACGACACAGCCGCAGCATAGCAGAGATGATCAAGTGGTGACTGTTCCAGTCGGTTGAACTATGTTAGATTTTATGTTAGATTTTATCTGATAAAATATTTTTTATTTCATTGTTGCTATTGTTATGTAGTGGTCTTTGTGGTAAGGTTTTAGATTTTTGATGCGAGAGATTGTTAGTTTGTCTTCGAGCCTATCGAGTTCTCTTCTCAGTACGTCTCTTGGGTTGCTTGATACGTCGATGCTCCGTGCTTTTATTGTGAGTATGAGCTGTCCCTTCTCTTTCAGGAATAGCTCTGTGTTCTTCAGGGCTATTTCTGCCTGGTTTCGCTGTGCTATGTCCTGGTATATGATATCCACCTCTCCTACGATCCCTTGGTAGTCTCGTGGCTGGTCTGCGTCTTCGAGCATGGGTATGATGTTCTCCCGTGCCTCGCATAGCGTGAGGAGTTTCGCTGTGCTTGTGGGTGATATTTCTACGGCGTAGGTTATGCCTTCTGTGTTGATGTCTGAGATGTGACTGAGTGTGGTTCCTGTTGCTGCTCCAAGGTATAGTATTTTATCTCTCTTTCTGATAGAGATTGGTGTTTTTTTGTGGATTGCAGCTGCGATCTTGCTTCTGTGGGGATTCCATATTCGCAGTTCGCAGCCGTCTATCCACGTTGTTCTTTCGCCGTAGAACCTTTTTGTTGGCGTTTTGTTCTTGGTTGCAAGTTGTTCTCGTTTTTTGTTGCTTAGCCAGTAGAGGTTATCTGTACCAGATACCTTTTCTAGCTTCATTCTATTATGCTTTTATGTACAGTGTGCCTTTGCCGCCTGCTACGACGTCTCCTGTGTATTTCTTGTAGATCACTCCCTCCAGTTCCTCGTTTTCTTCTTGCTGGTAGACTGGTACGAGTTCTTCCACTGTGCCGTTTATGGTTATGGTTCCTTTCTTCATCTCACCGCCTGGCATCGTGGTGTTGCCTTCGATTGTGATCTTACCGCCGTTGTTGGATATTCCTGGCATGAGACCAGCACTCCCTTTTATGATTATTTCGCCGCCGCACATGTGTTCGCCTACGTAGTCTCTTGCATCTCCGAAGACGGTGATTGTGCCGCCGCGCATGCCGCATGATTCGCCGCGGTACCCGGCTCCGAGGTAGTACTCTGTGTTGCCTTCGATTATTATTTCTCCGCCTTTCATCTCGCGCCCTGCCCATGAGTCTGCGTTGCCTTTCACTGTGATCGTTCCGCCTCGCATCTTGGCTCCTACGTGCATGTCGACGTCGCCGTTGATGAGGACTATTCCTGTGCTCATGCCTTCTCCGACTCGCTTCACGCGGGGTATGCTGCCTTCGATTATGATCTTGGTGTTCTCAGGTGTATCACTGCCGTCCACCTGGATTTCAAAGAACTCGTCGAGTGTGGTTTTGTTGTTTCCTTCCCAGACGCCTATTTTTTTGATCTCTTCGACAGTTTTGCCTGCAAAGTTGTCTGGTGTTATGGTTTCTGCTTCGATTGAAATTTTACTATTTTTTGTTGGGGTGAGTGTTACTGTCTGCATCTTATTTCACCCCTGCTTCGACAACGATTGGATGCTGGACGTATGCGTCCTGGACCATGTAGTTTGCCATGTTCACGGAGTAGTACTTTCTGAACTTCCACTCGAGGTCTTTCATCAGTCTTGTGGTGTCTTCTTCGGGCACGCTTGCATCAACCCAGAATGTCCTGCCTGGTGGTGTTGCTGTTATCTGTCCGTCCTTTGCAACAGTTTCTCCGTCTTTTATGGTGTAAGCTGGGGTTTGGAAGGCTTTTTTGACCGTTGCATGCTCAACGCTTGGATCTACGGTCTCTGTGTTGATGTTGTAGATCGTAACATCTCCATCAGCGCCAACTCCGAGATGTCCCTTCCCATACTCCTGCAGTCCGAGTATCTTTGCATGGGCTGCGCGCGTCTTTATGGCGATATCGTACCAGTCAAATTCCCGGTCAATTCCTGCAAGGCATGTGCGCTCGTGCATCTTATCTGAGAGCTTTGCAATCTCTTCCTCGCGTTTCTTTGCACTCATGAGGAGTGCTATTACCTCTGGATAGTTTACGAATGGTCCACCGTTCGGGTGGTCTGTTGTGAGCAGTACCTGCCACGGATCATTCGTTAGGAGTGCAAGTTCGAGCCCGATCGCCCACATGATATCATGGATATACATCTTCCGAACATAGAATAGTGGGACGACCCCTGAGGCATCTTCAAGCTCCACATCGCCGTTGCCCCATTTTGCGCCGAGTAGTCTGGCATTGGCGTACTGGACAGGTCCGTCAGCGGTCATCGTGGTTGCACTTCCGAATATCAACTGTCCCATGTCAATCGTGACATGATCGCTCTTGTTGAGACACTCTGCCACGGCGTCGCCTTTGGACTCAAAGTTTCCAAAGTGTGTGCCGCCCCACGCATTGAATGTTACATGTGTGACGTGGACAACCTGTCTGTCCCTGCTCGGTTTGATCTTCTCAAGCCGTCGAATGGTCTCGATTGTGGTCTCGTAGTTTCCTGGTGTGCCAAGCCTGTTGCAGTGTAGGTGTATGGAGTGTGGGAGGTTCAGCATCTCGTTTGCCTTCGCAAGTCCTAGGATTATTTCGGATGGTGTTACATCGAACTTTGGAACTGTATCATCCAGTCCTGAGACGTTCTTTCCGAAACCCCATGCTTCACCGCCGCCTGGGTTCACGATCTTGACACCATAGCCCCTGCTTGCGCGTAATCCCCATGCCACGTAGGCTGCAAGCTTGTCAAGGTCGCCCTCGCGGACAGCATCCATCACCTGCCAGTTGCTGCTGAAGAGGGTTAAACCGCCCTTGTCGATTATTGGAATGTCTTCGAATTCCTCGTGTGTGTGTCGTGCCTTAAGTATTGGTATCGCCGCCTCGAATGCCGTTGTGTATCCGAGCTCTGCATACCTATAGCCCATCGCAAATGTGTTTGGGACAGTGTAGCCACTGTAGGGTCGTGTGATCTTTGTGCGTGGTTTCAAGCCCGACCTGCCATCGTCCGGCCGCATGATTCTACCAACGTTGACCTTGCCGCCTGCGATGTGGGAGTGGGCATCCACGCCACCTGCCATCACGGTCATTCCAGAGGCATCAATCACTTTTGCACCTGAAGATACTGATTCTACGATCTTTCCATCTTTTATGGCGATATCCATTACATCGCCTTTCACTTCGTTCAGTGGATCGAATACTTTGCCGTTCTTGATCAAGAGTTCACTCATAACTACATCACTCTCCTTTGATCTTTCGAACTTTCTCTATTATTTTGTCAAGGATCTCTTCGTCACTCAGATAATCGCTCTCAACGAGTTTTCTCAGTCGAAGTGACGCACCATCCATCCGATAAGCCGTGCCCTCGCACTCGATCCCAACGATCGCTGCAGGTATCACCACGTCAGCGAACTCTGTTGTTGGGTTGGCATACGGATCGATCTGTATGAGTGGAACCTTTGCAAGATTGCGGATCGATGCGCCTGGGAAGTGTGCACCAGCGTCGCCAGCTATAACCATCGCGGAATCCACCTCGTCTCGCATCAAGAGGTCGTTTGCAGATATCTCTCCAGGATTGTAGTAAGGCACGCCACGTGCAAGGTCTACCGTTGGGAAACCTGTCAGCCACGAACACACTTGACCGAAACCTGTAACATTGTAGTGTCCACGCATCGGTGTTACAACAAACTTTGTCTTGGTGTTCAGATCATTCACGAGTGAGAGTGTAATGTCAATATTCTTATACTTGCTCCTGCTCTGTGTTAGACCCATACCATAGAGAATCATTCCAAACCTACAAGAGGTCATCATCTCTGCAATTCGCACCAGCTCTTCCCTCGGAACACCAGCAACAGTGTCTGGCACAACATCGCCCTTGCCGTTTACAAGTGCTCGAATGGCAGAGAGTATGAGATAGTCGCTGCCCTGCTCTATCTGGATGAATTCGTCAGAGATGGCAGCAGTATCGGTCATTCGCACATCAACTGTTACAAACTTTCGATTCTGGCGACCACGATCAAGGAAAAAACCCCTCTGATACACAGAATACCTGCTCATGTGCCGCGGATGTGCATGAACTGGGTTGCAGCCCCAGAAAATGACCAGATCTGCACGATTCTTCATTTGACCAAGGCTTGCAGTCGGAAGACCTTTCTCCTGCACCGCCAGTGTTGAAGGTCCATGACAGACCGATGCAGTGTTATCGATCGCACCGCCAATGACCTCGGCGAGCAGAACTCCCTTGCTCTGAGCCTCACACGATGTGGACGCCCAACCATAAAGGAGCGGGTGCTTGGACCCAGCGAGGATCTCAGCAGTCCGATCAATCGCCTCGTCATACGATGTTTCCACAAGCTCTCCAGAGTCGTTACGGATCATCGGTGCGGGAATCCTCTCATGCCCAAGAATCTTTTTTGAACCAAGTCGGCATGCTCGTCTCACATCAACTATCCTGTTATCTTCAACCTTCACGGTCAGATCATCGCAGAGAGACCCGCAGAAGGAACAGATCGCATCAGTAATCTCAGCCATACTATTCATCACTCCTTGTATAAACTCATAAGCTTCTTCAGATCAAGCGGACTATCGTCGGTAGGCT
Source organism: Methanosarcinales archaeon ex4572_44 (assembly GCA_002254825.2). Taxonomy (GTDB): domain Archaea; phylum Halobacteriota; class Methanosarcinia; order Methanosarcinales; family EX4572-44; genus EX4572-44. Next base: position 10,338 of record NJEL02000004.1, read on the forward strand.
CTATCGTGCCACTGATTCCCTTAAACCCAGGCATGCCACACCCGTGCGTGTCAGGATTCACCACTGCATTCGCCCAGGGACCCATCGGAATAAAGACAATACCGTTCGGATTTCCCTCACACAAGGCAACAGGCACGACTACAGTCCCAAAATCGGTCGAAACTTTCACATTAGTACCTTCTGAGACTCCAAGTTCCCCCAGATCCTCAGGACCAACCTCGCATCTGGCACACGCCTCAAAATACTCTTGTGAGAGCTTATTCTCGATATTAGCTCCCTGCTCAATCGTCCTGCCAGTCACAATATTCACATCACACTTCATAAAAACACCCATGTATCCATGATACCAGACATTTCATCTTCTCCACTTAAAAACTTGTCCTTTTTGTTCTGAAAATGACCCTCCACCATGGCAGAATTTGCACAACCACAGAGACTGCAAAATCTGAACGTGTGATAAAACGCCAAAAATCTAACAATCGTTTTTCAAATGAGAGAACAACTTTTTAATCTGATGACTGCAGAATTACATCACATAGGTGATCTGCGTTGATAGGCATTCTATCCGACTCACACGACAATATAACGGCACTAGAGACAGCAGTGGACTTTTTCAACGACGAGAAAGTGGAGCTAGTACTCCACGCAGGCGACGTGGTTTCGCCGTTCATGGCAAAGACGCTCTCGAAGCTTGATTGTCCGTTCAAGATCTCATTTGGAAACAACGACGGCGACCGAATAACGCTCCAGAAACGCACCTCCGAAGTTGGCGGGACGGCAGAGGATTTCATCGATATTGTCTACAGAAAAAAGAGGATAGGGATGGTGCACGGAACAAACCAAGCCATCGTTGGCGCCCTCATCCGAAGTGACATCTTTGATATTGTTATAAGTGGACACACCCATACACCACTCGTGAACCGCACAAAAACGCTCCACATCAACCCGGGAGAAGTCTCAGGCGTGTTGACCGGAAAGAAGACAGTTGCACTCCTCGACCAAGACGAACTGAGAGCCGAAATAATAACACTTTGAAACTAACACTTTGAAACTTGATTTTCCAAATTCTGGTTTTTTTATTCTTTTCGGGGGTGTAGTAGTTCTTGTTCTATCATTTCCCTGTATTTCTTTTCGAGGAAGCTGTATACTGGTCCGTGCGGTGCTCCGTTGATTAGCATTTGGATGCTGGTGTGTGCTGTTTGTTTCTCTTTTGGTTTGCCTATGATGCTTATGGTTTTGCCGTAGATTGAGATGTTGCAGTCTGTCATTTTTTCGATGTGTTCGCGCATTCTGCCGTTGGTGCCTATGATGCGGCTGCTTATTCGTTTAATCTCTTTTTCGTTTGTTGCTATATTTGACAGATTTATTGTTTCGAGTGTCAGTTCTTCTTCGTCCATGATGCGCAGTGCTTTTTCTGGGCTGAATCCTCTTGCGATTGCTGCGATAGCATCTCTTGTGCGTAGTTCTTCGAGTGGGTCTTTGGCGTCATAGATCTGTACCATTCCTGTTTTGCTGTCTATTTTGAGTTTGCATTGACCTTTTTCTTCTATAATTTTCTTAGTGTTCCCTTTTTGTCCGATTATAACTCCTATTCTGTCGTTAGGTGCTCTTATGTGTTGTGTCATTCTATCTTTCTCATTTATTTGATATTTGTTATTCTTGTTAGGATTTCTTTGTCTGTGGCATTCACACCCCACTTTTTGAAGAATCTGATGATGTTGTTGGTGTCTCGTTCCAGGAACTCTCTTGATCGTGTGTGAGAGATGAGTACGCCTTGGCCGATGTCGATTATGACGGGTTTATTGTTGGAGTTGATGAGTATGTTGTATTCGCTCAAATCACCGTGAACCATTCCTGCGTCCTGGTAGAGTCTTCTCATATATTCGATTATCTCTTCGAAGATCTTCTCTGCATCTTTTTTGGTTGGTCTGACGTCTCGGAGTTGTGGCGATGCAATGCCGTCTTCTCCGATGAATTCCATTAGAAGCACGTTTCGCTCGACTTTGATTGGCTTTGGAACTCTTATCTCGGCGTTTCGTGCTCTCAACAGGTTCTGGAACTCTTTTCTTGCCCATGCTATGATAATCTCTTTCTTGGTGCGTTTCACGTTATCGAATCGATGGTCGCCAATGATGTAGCCCAGGATCGCTTTGAAGTTGCTTGATGATATTCTGTATATCTTAACGGCAATTTCACGGTCGTCTTTTCCTGTGGCTTGGAAGACGTTTGCTTCCTTGCCTGTGCTGATAGGCCCACCAAACGCTTTGATATGGCCACTATTTGAGAGATGATAGAGTGTTTTCAGTGTTGCATTGTCAAAGACGTTCTCTGTCACCTTGCGTTCATCAGAGTCACGCTCTTTGACTCGAAGAGCCTCAAGCCCAAACTCTACTTTCAAAATTTTCTTACTGATCGGGTGTTGCATGGCTACCTGTTGAGATAACCGCGGTCCCTAAGCCAACTGATGTGCTGGCCCCAGTAGCGCCACTTTACATCAGCCTTTTCATCCTGAAACGACCACGGAACAACTATGACTACATCTCCTTCTCTGATCCACGTACGCTTTTTCATCTTGCCAGGTATCCGCCCGATCCGAACAACACCATCCATACACCGAACTCTTATCCGATTGGCACCGAGCATGCTCTCAACAAAACCAAGAACCTCGCCTTTACTCGCATTAGGTACCCTGACCCTCACAACTTCGCCAGCCGATTGATTATCCCTATCATACTTTCCTACCAGGCTAACACCTCATAAATACAATCACTGTATCTTACTGACAAAGGTATTTATGCTTATTGCACCCTGCCGTATGCAATGCGAAGTGAGAGTGTTAAATAATAACAACATACAGGTAACAACATACAGGATTGAGAATTTGGAGTTGGAGAAATAACTTGAACCATTGGAAGTTTTAAACTATAAGCCGAATTGCGTAATCAAGAGCTGTTTACAGATCAACCATATAATTGTTTAGATTGATGCATAGACTCATTGGGTCAGATAAATACCATCACTGTTATAGGTTATGAGTGGCAGATAAGGGAATTTGAATCGGTTTTTGGGATATAGGTGTTGAGTTGCGTGGAGACGGGCGTACTTATAGGGGATGTACTTATCATCTTCGCACTTTCGATCTTTGTGCTTTTGGTATTTCATAGGTTGCATCTGCCACCGATCGTTGGTTTTCTTTTAACGGGTGTAATTGCAGGACCGCATGGATTGAGTCTGATCGAGATCGTTCGGAATGTTGAGGTGATGGCGGAGATAGGCGTGGTTTTACTCCTTTTTACTATTGGTATTGAGTTTTCAGTGAAGAAACTGTCTAGAATTAGGAGATTGTTCCTTATAGGTGGGTCGCTTCAGGTTTTATTGACGGTAGGTTATGTGGCATTGGTTGCTGAGATATTCGGGTTGTCTATCGCTAAATCGATCTTTATTGGGTTTGTTATATCGCTTAGTAGTACTGCTATCGTGATGAAACTCCTTCAGGATAGGGGTGAGATCGATAGTCCGCATGGGCAGACGTCTCTTGGTATTCTCTTATTTCAGGATTTTATCATCGTTCCAATGATGCTCTTGACCCCGGTTCTTGCTGGTAGTTCAGGGACTATTGCTCAGTCTCTCTTTCTTGTCATTCTCGAAGGAATTGGAATAATCGTACTTATTGTTGTTTCAGCAAAATGGATTGTGCCCTTTTTACTCTATCAGGTTGCAAAGACGCGCAGTAAAGAGCTCTTCATCTTGAGTGTGGTTGTGATATGTCTTGCAATCGCATACCTCACATCCAGTGTAGGTTTGTCTCTTGCGTTGGGCGCGTTTCTGGCAGGACTTATCATATCTGAGTCTGAGTATAGTTATGAGGCACTTGAGAGGATAGATCCTTTCAAAGACCTCTTTGCAAGCTTCTTTTTCATCTCAATTGGGATGCTTTTAGATCTTGGTTTTCTGATGAGTCATCTTCTGTTTGTTTTAGCCATAACTATCTCGATTTTAGCTGTAAAATCTATGCTTGCTGGATTTTCAGCAGTTATAATGGGTTTTCCGATGAGAATTGCAATACTTACAGGTTTTGCACTCGGCCAGATAGGGGAGTTTTCATTCATCCTTGCCCACACTGGATTCAGTTATGATTTAATCGACCAGACCGAGTACCAGATGCTTCTCGCAGCCTCAATAATAACGATGGCATCAACACCTTTCATGATGAAAGTAGCACCCGGTGCTGCAGCCTTCGCCTCGCGCTTGCCTATCCCTGAACGTTTGATCTCGGGCCGACAATTCTCACGCATTGATAAGAAAGAGCCTATGAGAGATCACCTTGTTATCATCGGGTTTGGGACAAATGGAAGGTATCTTGCAAGGGTTGCATCAGATGTGAAGATTCCATATGTCATAGTAGAGACAAATCCTGTGACTGTGAGACTCGAGAGAGAGAAGGGTGAGCCGATCTTTTATGGAGACGCAACCAGGGTAAATGTACTTAAAGAGGCATGGATTGAGCAAGCAAGGATCATTGTTATTGCGATTTCTGATCCGATCGCTGCCAACAGAATAACAGAAGTTGCAAGGAAACTCAACCCGAACCTCCATATAATCGTGAGAACCCGGTATCTCCAAGAGATGGAGCGGTTATCCGAGCTTGGGGCAGATGAGATCATTCCAGAAGAGTTTGAGGCATCCATGGAGATCTTTGCGAGGGTACTTCACAAATATCTCGTGCCCAGAAATGAGATCGAGAAGTATATCGCTGAGGTTAGGCAGGGAAACTACGAAATGCTCAGAAGCTTGAATAAGAAACCTCTACCATTGTCAGATCTTGAGTTGCATCTCTCCGACTTGGAGATAGATACGTTCCGGATTAAAGAGACTTCATCTGCTGTTGGGAAAACTCTTTCGGAGCTAGAGTTACGGCGTAGATTTGGAACCACGGTACTTGCGATAATTCGGGATGGTGGGACACTTCCAAACCCTGACGGAGGCGTAACGTTTAATAGGGGCGATATTGTTCTTGCGCTCGGGAGACCCGATGAACTTTTCAAGCTTTCTAACTTCTTTGGTGGGATAGAGGACTCGGAGAATCTTTAAAATAGGGGATAAAATTTCCCACTCTATCTATTCGCTCGTGAGCAGGGTTTTCTTTGTGTTTTTTGAAAGTATGGCGCTGTTGCCTGTAGGGTCTTCGATTATCACTGTTAGTTTTACGTTTTTGTATATTTCATCGATTTGG
>NJEL02000056.1 GCA_002254825.2 Methanosarcinales archaeon ex4572_44
TTTACAGGTGGGCGAGTGTCGGCAAAGGAACAACGAGAGCTGGGAGGTAATCCAGATGTTTGTTCTGTTTACAAATACTATTATATTCTATTTATGCTTGATGACTCTGAATTATTTGAAATGAGGTCAAAATGTATTAATGGAGAAATAATATGTGGGGAATGTAAAATGATTCTGTCAGAAAAGATAAATAAATATTTGAGGCATCATCAAGAAAAAAGAGATAGAGCAAAAAAACTACTTGATAAATATACAATAACTGAACAGGTGGACTTGAAAGGCTTAATAGATAAAAGGAGGTGATAGCTCGGAAGAAAGAGAACGCAAAAATCCTAAAGACAGACGAATAGGAAATCGCAGTAAAGCAGGATTCATCCAATTTGAGTGATGGCTGTTTCGTTTAACTGTGCGTGTGTCCGTGGAGTATTGATTCTGTTTTGTCTGTGGTTCGTTGGTTGATTTTCTGTATCTCTATTAGGTATTCGTCCTTGATTTTCACGGGTTTGTTGAATGTTGCATCGATTCCGAGTGTGCGTAAGTGTTTTTTGAATTTTTCAGCTGTTTGAATGCTCTTCACTCGTATTTTAACATTTTCAACAAGTCTTTCGCCACTTTGTACTTTTTTTATGCTTTGTATCATCGGTTTGAGGATGTTTTCTCCGAGTTGGGCAGAGCGTGCCTCTATCTCGGCGGGCCCTTCTTTCCATTCTACTGATTGGAAAGCTTCTCTCATTACTCGTGAGTAAAAGAAGCTTCGGGCGTAGTCGTGGTAGTATGTGAATGCGTACTTGAGGTCATTGCAGTTGCTCTGTGAACTTGTGTACTTTAGGGGTGGGTCTTGCATCTCTGGGTCTTTTATTACAACGCCCTCCCGTCCACTTGTTCCAAGCATTTGTATTATTTCTTTGATCTTCTTGCAGGCTACACCGAGTGGGTATATTCCGAATAGTTTGGTTGTTTGCATGCCGTATTTCTCTGCGTTTTCGCGTCTCTCGCGTATTGTGAGTGGTTTGCCTGTTTTCTTTTCGCGTATGTCGAATAGGAAGAACTGGAGTGATTCGATTCCATAGGTTTCTTTTGGGACGTATGGGTTGTCAGGTCCAACCATTTCCCCACATAGTACCCATTCGGGGTGGTCTGTGAATATTTTCTCTGGCAGGAGGCTTTCTGCCTTTTCTGTGGTGTATGGGCAGATGTGTCCTCCTCTTGTGAGTGCAACGATTCTGTTGTTGATTGTGGCGACCCGTGTGTTGTATCCGTTCATCTTCTCCTCGACTGCAACGCGCTCTGTGGTGAAGTGTGATAGGAGTGCTGGTTGCAGCATCATGGCTCGGTGTATCTTCGGAAATCCCCACACCACTTCGTACTTTTCCCAGGGGAATATTGCGGTTCCACCCTCGATCTGTGAGACGCTTCTATCCAGTATAAGGTGGCCTGCTGGTGTCCTGTGAAGCGTTCTTCTCTTGAAGAGTCCTGTTATTCGCTGTTCGTTTGTGTGTAATAGCTCTGCAATCCGCTTTATGTCTACATCTTCAAGGTCTTCATTCATTGTCTCTTGGCAAGTACTCGTATTATGCTCCTTTGTGTGATGATTCCAGCAAGTTCATCGTTTCCGTTTAGGATAGGTATCCCTCCAATATCTTCTTTGAGCATGGTTCTAACTACATCACCTATTGGTGTGTCAACATTCACTGTTGTGACCTGTCTCTTCATTATGTCTTCAACCAGCAGTTTCTTTATTCGGTTCTCCTGCTGGTGGCTTGGTACTAGGTCTCTGAAGGCTCGCATGGCTTTTGCTATGTCCTGTTCTGTTACGATTCCAACGAGTCTATCTTCTTCCACTACGGGGAGTCTTCCGATGTTCTCATCGAGCATCAGCCTTCGTGCATGGGATACTCTCTCCGTGGGATGTATTGTTATCAGATCCGCTATCATTGAATCTCCCACACTCTCTTCAAGGTTGATTGCATTTTTCAGGATTTCTCTTGGTGTTATCCATCCGAGAAGCTCGTTTCCGTCCATCACAATGAGCACACCGCCTGTTCGATCGACGAGAGTGATCGCTTCTTCAGACTTCAGGTCAGGGAAGACTTTTGTGAAGTTGTCGGTTGTTGCACTTGCAACGTGCAGGGATGATGCTGGCATGCCTGCACTCTTCCGTGATCCAAGACTTCGCAGTATAGTTCTTATGGTGACAACCCCGTTGATATCGCCATTGTGCATTACCAACAGCCTTTGAACACCGTTTTTCTCCATCACGTCCATGGCATGAGAGAGCGTCTCTCCCTTATCGAGGAACATCGGTTCTGCCATAATATCTCTTATCTGCATACTTTATACCTTCATAGTATCTTTTTTCACGATTTCGTTTAAAATATTGTTGGATTCTACAATACCTATCAAGATATCATCAAAAACCAGCAATGATTTGGTCTTTGTAGATATCATTAATTTTGCAGCATCTACTGCCAGCGTATCACTTGTGATCGTTCTCTCAAGTGGCAACATTATGTCCTCTGCCACCAGTGGAACCTCGCGAACGTACCTGTATTTCCTAACACCCCCTGCGGTGTCTTTTCGTGCCATTTTAACCTCTTTCTCGGGCGAATCGCCGTGGAAGAAGTCTGCAAAGACGATACTGTCGGGTGAGACCAATCCGATCGGATCTCCTTCGTCTATCACAACCACTGTGCTGACCATATTCTCTTCCATTTCGTATAGCACATGGTCGATGGTGTGATGTCTATTGACGGTCACTATGTAGGTCTCCATGATATCACCAACCTTCGTATCGTACGTCTTATCTGAGTAATACCTGATAAGATCCTGTTTTGTGACAATTCCGACCAATTTCTCTCTCCCGTTCTCTTCTTTTACCACTGGCATGCCACTGATACTGTTCTCAAGCATCATTTCTGCGGCTTGTGCTGCACTTGCTTCGTGAAGAATGGTGAGTGGTTTTTCTGTCATGACAATCTCCACTGGGATGTCATCGATCGGACGGCGGCGCCAGATCGGCTCGGCTTGGCTTATCCGTTTTGCAAAATCTCCCTTTGTGACAATCCCGATCGGTTCATCGTCTTCGATCACTATTAGCCGCCCTATGCCATGCTTAAGCATGAGGTTTCTTGCCCTTGCTATCGTCTCCTGTGGGGTTACGACGTAGACCTCTGTGTTCATGCATTCTTTTATCATATCTTCCCATCCTGAAAGAAACAGGTTATATTAAAGACTTTATGAAATCTCTCTCTGTGATGATCCCAACAAGTGTTTCTCCGTCAACCACTGGGAGTGATCCGATTTTGTGTTCGATCATCAGATCGGCAGCCTCGCCAAGATCCATAGCAGGGGTGGCGGTCACAACTTCTTTTCCTATCAATTCCTTTGCGTGTACGTGCAGAGCCTCTTCGGCATCACTGCTCACAAGTTTGTTGAAGATCTCGCCGTTCGCGAGGTATCGTAGGACGTCAGATGCTGTGATCAATCCGAACAGCACTCCATCTCTTATAATAGGAAAACGGCGGAATCCATGGGTTATCATGCTGTTTGTGACCTCACCGATGGGTAGATCAGGGGCTATGCTAACAACCTCCTTGCTCATCCAGTCCTCCACGATTTTACCTGTCGTAACGCCGCCGAGCAGCCATACAAAATCCTGTTCAGATATGACGGCTTTGACCCGTTCATCATCGTCGACGATAGGAACGCCACCGATTTTCTTCTCGATCATGGTATGTAGAGCGTCTTTGAGCGAGCTCTTCTCGCTGAGGGAGATCACGTTCTCTTCCATGATCTCTCTCACGCTCTCATTCACCGCTGAAAGCAGGTTTCCATGAAATCGGTGCTCTAGCAGGTTGTGGCGCAGACCACCACCCATGAAATCAGCGATGTCGAGGCTTGTTACGATTCCCTGGAGACGGTGTGTGCCTGCGTCTGCTATCGGTAGTCGCCTGATGTTGTAGTCACGCATCGTTCTGGCAGCACCCATAATGGTAGTGGTGGGCGGAACCATCACAACCTCTTGCGAGGCAATGGTCATCACATCTCCTTTACGATCTGATATTCGCGACTTAAAATCGAGCGATCCAAGATCCCTATACGCATCTCCGCTTCTATGCATCGGAAAGTTTTGATCGTTTAAAACCATCATATCACCCCTGACCAAGCACCACTGGTGCCAGATGACAAACATACGATCTTACGGCAAAAGAAGGTTTGCTTAATTAAAAAATTTAAACAGACCACCGAGATCCTTGTGAACATGGCAAAGAAGAACGAGATAGACCCCTGGAACATCGACATCGTCGAAGTAACCGACAAATTCCTGAACAGAATCGAAGAACTCGAACGGCTCGACCTCAGAATATCAGGCAGAACACTCTTCTACGCTTCAGTACTCCTCCGAATGAAATCCAACACCCTACTCGAACCAGAACCCGACACCGAGAACGAATACGACGAACCACTCGACTACACAGAATACACCGACACGCCAATCCCCCCACCACCCCTACGCCGCAGAACACTCAGACCTGCAACTCTAAAAGACCTAATAACAGAACTCAAAAAAGCAGAAAAAGTAGAAAAACGACGCATACACCGCATAAAACAACAAACACCCAGCGAAAGAACAAAACAGACTCTACAAGCAAGAAACAAAAGCGTAATGGAACTGGCACACGAAGAAGACATCGAAAAAAGAATAATAGAACTGAACAAAAAACTATATGAAGTATTCAAAACCAAAGACCGAATCAAATTCACCGAAATAACACCAGAGGACAACAACGATAGAATGATGACATTCCTCGCACTGCTCTTCATCGCAGGACGAAAAAAGATACGACTCGAACAAGACAAGCTATTCGAAGAGATCACGATCTGCAAGCAAGACCAAAAAGGTGTGACGAGTTGAGAGACGAAGAACTGATCGAAGCCGCCCTCTTCGTAGCAGGAGAACCCGTAAGCGAAAAAAAACTTAAAAAAATCATTGGAAGCCTCGTTAAAACACAACGCGCAATAGAACACCTCATATACGAATACCGAGAACGCGAAACCGCACTCGAAATAATAGAACTTGACAAAAAATACGTGATGCAACTAAAACCAGAATACTCAAAAGCCGTGGAAAAAATAGCCCCACGAGAAATCTCAGCACCCGCGCTGAGAACTCTCGCAATAATAGCCTACCACCAACCAATCACCCAAAGAGAACTGGTAAAAATTAGAGGAAACACAATTTACGACCATATACCAGAACTAAAAGAAAAAAACCTGATAAAAACAGAACCACAAGGCAGAACCCAAATAATCACAACAGGCACAAACTTCCCACAATACTTCAACCTAACAACGAACGACCCCCAAAAAATACGAGAAAAAATGATCGAACTAACAAAAACAGACCAAAACAACCAAGCAAACCACCCACACCGCAAAAAACCACAGATCCTCACAACACCCATGTACGAAAGCCTACTCAAACACTGCGGCATACAAAATTTCAAAGTCACAAAAACACTATACACCCAACCAGAAACAACAGAAGAACTGAAAACCGCAAAAATAGTAATTCTAAACCATGGATACGGAAAAAGACTCAAAAACCACTACACAGGAAAAATCATCGAAGTAAACGGCGCAACATTTGAAGACCTCATAAACTCAATGGAAAAACTCAAAGAAATCGGCAACAAAGAAAGAATAAACGAAAAAATAACCGCGATAAAAGAAATGAAAAAAGACTGGACCGAAAAAACACTCACAATCACAACACCAGTCACACCACAAACAGAAATGGCCACAAAGATAGCAAGAGAACTGCGACTTCCAATCTCAACCCACGGCAAAAAAATAGCACCCGACCACAACAACACCAAAAACGCCGAAATAATCATACCAACACACCAAAAAGGAATCGACATCATAGAACGAATAAACACCCGATACAAAAACATCACAAACCAGATAAAAAAGATAGAAAAAGAAAATATGGCAAAAAAGAGATCAGAAAAATGAACTAACTGAAGGCATAATAAAGTGGCGATGAAATCTTAATATTCCACAATATTTTATAAATAAATATAATTATTCTATATTAAAATTTTTCGAAAGATTTTTATTCTGTCTCAGTTCACATAGAGATATCAGAGTCAAAGGATGGCCAGGTTGTCGCAAGCATCACGGGTGTACCGATGGAATTTGAATTGGATGCGAAGAAGACCGTCAAGCTCTTCTGGGACACGCAGGGGAAATCCGAAGGTGTTTACACCGCGGTTGTCAGTGTCATGCCTTCGAGCGGCGGGAAGGACGTGAGAGTCAAGACTGCAAGTTTTCCTGCCGTTGCCGTCGAGTTGGGCAAAACCAAGGGCTTACAGAGTACATACATCGCAATTGCGGGTGTTGCATTGGTTGTAGTGGTTGCACTGGTATTTTTATTATTCAAACGAAAGAAGACGGAATAAAATCCACAGAAAGCCATAGGGATCACAGAAAGTTATTCAAAAAATATCATTCATAACTGTTTTGAAGAAGTGATGGATATAAAAAATTATAAAATTTATAATAACTAATGAAGTATATTTATTATCTCTTTGCAGCGGTGGCACTGCTGGCCACCTCACTTTGTGGTTGCATGGAGAGTGTGCCAGATCCGATGGAGACAACCACCGAGGTCTTGCCCATGTTCATACGCGTAACGGATGAACAGATCGGAGTGCACATAGCCGATGAATCACAGAAGGAATTCAATTTTGGAAGTACGTTGCCAGGAACTGCGGTCATAAAGACGATGAAGATCACAAGAGGAGATCAACCCCCTGCAGTGGTCAGCATTTCTGTAAACGGAAGCATTGCGTCGTGGTTAGAACTGAGTGAGAACAATTTTCTGCTCGATGACCAAAAGCAGATCGAGGTTACAGTAAATGTTCCAACAGATGCATCGGAAGGGACTTACACGGGCAGTCTTATGATAACCTACAAACAAGAACGATAGTCATGATTCTCGGTGCAAATCCTTCCCATATCGGTTCCACTGTGGAATGCTCGCCATATCTCGCCGTGAACCTGGACAGTGGCTTCGGGATCGATATCATTTTCCGCTGTAACAACCTTACCGATCAGTTCTTCTGGGTGGGGGTCAAAGATATGCGAGAAGGCGACTAATTTCCTGACGGGATAACAGATCTTGTCTTTCGTAACATTAATCTATGTACAGGTAATAATATAGTGGTGGTGTTTGTTTTGGCAAGTTTGGATGACCCAATTACTCATGGCTACTTTCGCAGCCTTGTGGGTGAGAAGGGTATGATGGTATTGCAGAAGATGCCAGAGGGTGAGGTCACTGATGATGAGGTTTCAAGGGCGACGGGTGTACTTTTAAATGTGGTGAGAAGGACGCTTTTCATACTTTATGAGAAACGGCTTGCATCTTATAGGCGGGTGCGTGACACCGATAGTGGGTGGTTAACGTATCTATGGAAACTTGACCTGAGCCCCTTAGCCGAGCTCATGGAAGAGGAACGTGAGAGGCTTGCAGCAAACCTTAAAGAGCGCCTTAGGTTTGAAGAAGAGAACATCTTTTACACGTGCAAAAACAGGTGTGCAAGATACGTCTTCGAGGTTGCAGCAGAGACGAGTTTCATCTGCCCTAACTGCGGCGAGGAACTCATGTATCAAGATAACGAAGAATTGGTGGAGGTCGTGCGGAAGCGCATCGAGAAACTCCGACCGACGAAGTGAAATATGGTATGTTCTACCCTATCACGATAGTTCGGTTTGAAATAGTTTTTCATTTCCAAAATCCCCAAACAGCATAATTTTTATACTTTGATTCTTACTATAACATTAGTTGCATGATAGGGTGATGAGGATGAGTTTCAGTGAGGAAAATTTGAATGCCAAGAAAAATGAATATAAATTTAAAAATAATAAAAAAATAAATATAGTTTAGAGGAGAGCATAATGCGCGTAGAGATCTCCACATTATTCGGATTGGATGTTTACACAGACAAGGGCATTTATGTTGGTAGAGTCAACGATGTCCAACTCGATCTGGACGAACAGAAGATCATCGGTCTTGCAACCAATAGGCTGAATCCCAACCTGTTCGACACCACAAACCACGGCGTGATCATACCATTCAGATGGGTGCTCGCGATCGCCGATATCGTTCTGATACGCCAGGTGGCAAAACAATTCAAAAAACCAGAAAAAGAAGAGGAAGAAATATAACAAGAGTACACCGCAGCAGACTCTCAACAAGCATCTCCACACCAAGTGCTATCCCATCAACCTCGATACCACCCTGTCCCTTTGCACCATCACCCACCACAAAGAGCCGATCATACGGCGTCCGATTCCCAATATCTTCGCCAGGAGCACATCGGTTAACAGGCCATGCATCGGCGTATCTCTGGACCATGAGCACCTCATAGTCTGCATTCGGGAAGAGCATCTCCAAATCCTCAAGCCCCAACCGTACCTCCTCTTTAGGATCACTCTCACGCATTGCCATGTGTGCCATTATCAGATGTTTTCCAGGAGGTGCGAGACTTGGATCAACGTTTGTCACCTGATTCAACCCATTCACGCGCTGTGCGTATGGTGTGAGAAGTATGCCAGTATGGTCTATGAGGCTCTCGCTGGAACCGACATTGATCTTCACTCCACTCGAAGGGTGCATCGAAGCAATCACTTCGTCATATTTGCTCATCCCTGCACACCCAACGTGGCTATCTCCTCTTATCAGGCGTTGTGTATCACGGTGTCCAAGATCGCTTATGATGACGTCGTATGTGACATCCTCCCCATCAAGACAGACAGCCTCTGCGGTGCAGTCTTCAACGAGTATTCCATCAACCTTCCTGTTGGTGTAGATTCGCCCCCCAGACTCTTCTATCACTTTGGCAAGGGCGTTAATAACCGACTTGCAGCCGCCCACTGGAACGCCGCTGCCGCCGTACTTCAGGATGTTTGCAATGATCGAAACGCCCTCTGATGCTGTGACCTCTCTACTCGTGATGCTCAACGCCCATCCGCAGAACGAGTCGGCAAGCTTTGCCACACCCTCATCATGCACCCGCCGGGAGATCCAGTCCTTGAACGAGTAACCAGTTCCGACAGAAAACCGTGCCTCAAGCATCAGCAATTTACACATAAACTTATTCCACAAGCTAAGGCGTGAAATAAACTCTTTAAACTCAATATCTTCGAAGGAGTTGTCTGTTGGAATTCTGATCGTTGCCCAGGGACTTGACGGTACAATATCCACACCGGCGCCGAGACCGAGGAGCATTCTCCCAAGCGGACCACTCTCTCCATGAGGGATCATATGCAAGGCGCCCGTTGTTAGCTGGTAGCCCTTATACTCGATATTGGTGAAGCGACCCCCTACGAAAGGCAGACGCTCATAGATGTCCACGTCACAACCCATTCGAGAGAGTTTTGCCCCGACAAGCAGCCCACCGAGACCTGCTCCGATAACCCCCACTCTCACGGTAGATCCTCCACAATAGCTCCTAACGGACAGTATCTAATGCATAAGAGACAATTCGTACAGCGATCCCCTATTATAGCCTGCACGAAGACCGTAATGGTGTTTTTGGGACAAAACGGGACACACTGCCCACAACCAACACAGGACTCAGTCACAACGAGATTCGCCACGATCGTCACACGGTATCATTGCTGACCGATCACATGGTCTTCTCGCCGAAATATCGCGGTAAAAGTTTAACAGGTGATGTCGCTATGGTTATTGGGGGAATGGTGCCCTGATCACCTATGGGCTCCCGGATGTTATCACGGCTCGGTAGGACAAGGCTGGAATGAGCCTCGATTACATCGAGGCTGCTGGCGTACGAAGTACGCAGGATAGTTGAGAAATACATTTCGACACATAACACATACGAATATAATAAGAAATAAACTGGAAACACTATATACAGGCTCCGTACATTTATGTGGGGTATACCGTGACTGAGGATTGGTGAACTCATGCTCCCATAGGCAATAGAAGACCTAAAATCGTGACCAGTTGAAGCTAAATTTTATTTCAGAACAATAGTTTTTAACATATTTTTCCGTTGTTACAGTTACTGGTTTTTCGTAACTACTAATTGGCAAAGGAAATATAACGGATTCATCGATTCGCGGTTCAATAATCACATTTCTAGAATTTTTAAGGATGAATGGATCTGGAATGATTCCATTTATTGTCATTTTTTCAAAATAAGGAACACCTGATAGAATGCTTGGCATTGGTTCAGAAGTACAGCTCATATGAACGATATGATTTTGATATAGGTCGCTGATAAAAATCAAATCAATATTATCGAATTTAATAATATTTTCTTTTTCGTCTTTAAACCAACTTTTATCTGTTAGTAGTCTATGCATTGGATGTTTTAAGGCAGTAGCTGGCTGGTCAGTTTCAGCTGTCCAACATATAAAAAGTACATTAAAACAATGGTTATCTCTACTTTTTTGGAATTTTTCATTAGCATCAACAAGAAAATCTTTTACTTTTGAATCTGTCGATGCTAAATTTTCCTTCTTCTGTTCTTCCGATAATTCAAAAATTCTTGAATCATAACGTATTACGGGTCGTCCTTCTTCTAATTTTTTAGATAACTTCTTCCAGTAATTTTCAAGATTAGGAGATTTAACCTCAATATAATATTTATATTTAGATAAGATAACTGAAAACTCTGGGTTTTTATTACTCCTATCAACAGGTCGAGGTTCATACTCAAACGCTTTATTAATATTTTTTTGCAAAAGAAAAGTATTCATAGCTGATAATTTACATAAAGATGATAATAATCCATGAAAATCGTAAAAAATTCCACTTTTTGCACGAATCTCATTGTATAAAAAATCTTCAGCAGCTCTGGAATCTACCCGATTTACATTTAAAATAGAATTTGAAAAAAAATCTATATACGACCCTGGAAAAATTAAATCCTTTAGATTTAGTAACTGCTTTAATGGATGCGATGGCCATCGGGATACTCAATTATAATGTTTAAAATATCTTCATAATTCATCTTTCCTATTCCTATTTGAATAAAAATTTATTTAAGTTAAATTCTTTTATTATTTTTCTCCTTTTTCAAGAACTACTCTTTTAGTACTTACATGGTTTATACATGCTTACAAAATTCATTCCTCACATAAAATCCGCAAGCATAGTAGAATAAGGGATAGGTGCTAAGAGGCAGATGCTTACAAAAAATTATAGATGATAAAAACAGCGTCTCATTGAAAATACCAAATCTGAAAAACCGATAGCATGATAAATCCTGAGCATCATTAAGATGTCTCGGACACAGCGTAGCGACGTATGCGGTCCGTGAATAGATGTAAAAGTAACATAGATGTAAAAATTTTTAGCCATGGTTTCTTGTTCAAGCAGATACCTACACAGTATTATCATTGGATGAAATAGAGAATTATAAGTCAACAGTTTGCAGGTAGTGAGTGGGGAGGGTTAAGATTTATATCGGTTGAGATTAGAGTTGTAGGATTGGTATGAGTGAGAGGGGGCGTTACGTCATTCTTGGCTCTGTTGATGGGCTTCTTGCGGTTCTTGGTGTTGTTATTGGTGCGTCGAGTGCCTCGGTTGGTGATCACTTCGTTGTTCAGGCGGCTCTAGGTGGTGCTGTTGCTCTTGCTCTTACCAATGGTGTGGGTTCTTATCTTGCAGAGAGTGCTGTTGAGCAGGGGAAGCTTGCAATGCTTTCAAAGCCGTTGCTTCGAAGTCTTAAAGGGACTTATCTTGAGGTTGCGGCGCGGCATAAGATCTGGACCGATTCGATTACACACGGCGGTGCAAGTTTTGTTGGTTCGCTTGTGCCGATCTCACCGTTCGTCCTCTTGCAGACCCACAGGCTTGAGGCATCGATAGTGCTTAGTATATTGACCCTCGGAGTACTTGGGGTGTACTCTGGGAGGCTTGCACGCCAGAGCATGCTGGTTCACATTGTACGTATGGTGGGGCTTGGGATAGCTATAGTGATCGTGGTAACGCTGCTTGGGGTAGGAAATTGAGGCGTAATAGTGATCGTGGTAACGCTGCTTGGGGTAGGAAATTGAGGCGTAAGGTGGTGGTTTTGATGGAGACAATCATGATAGATGGGTTTGATGCTGCAATCTTTGACATGGATGGCGTTGTCACAGACACTGCTGGTCTGCATGCAGCCGTTTGGAAGGAGGTCTTCGACCAGTTCCTTGAAGGGTTTGAAGGAAAAGGTTTCAAGCCGTTCACAATGGCTGATTACAGGAGGTATGTGGATGGCAAGGAGCGTTACTCTGGGGTTAGGAGTTTTCTTAGATCAAGAGGCATAGTGCTCGAAGAGGGCAAACCGGACGATGATCCTGGGTGTGAGACCGTCTGTGGTCTTGGAAACCGTAAG
>NJEL02000057.1 GCA_002254825.2 Methanosarcinales archaeon ex4572_44
CACCTCGCAAAACACCTCACAGGAATACCCGGATTCGAAGAACTGAAATAAAACAAAGAACCAGTCCGAATCGCACCAACCACAAAAAGCAACAGAATACAGCATAGGCATGGGTGACCATGAGTCTCGTGTGGGTGGTACGATCTATACTGGTGTATTGAAAGGATGAAGATTTTGATGAAATTGGACTAAAAAATTATTATAGTTTCTCCTCGACTCAAGTAGCAACACTTTTAACTGGACGAAATAAAAAGTAAGTAAGAGGTTTAGAAAATGACATGTTTTGAGAGATCGGTATACACGTTCAGTGCTATTGTTGGGCAGGAACGGATGAAGCGGGCGCTTATACTCAATGTGATAGATCCAAAGCTTGGGGGAGCGCTTATCAAGGGTGAGAAGGGGACCGCGAAGTCGACTGCTGTGCGAGCGCTGGCACATCTTCTTCCAGAGATCGATGTTGTTAAAGACTGTCCTTTTGGGTGCAATCCAGAGGATCGGCATGAGATCTGTTCTTCGTGCGTATCGCTGATTGCAGAGGGGGAAGAGCTTGAGGTTGTGAGGCGACCGATGAAGGTTGTTGATCTCCCGATAAATGCGACTGAGGATCGGGTTGTTGGAACGCTTGATATCGAGCATGTTATTAAGGAGGGTGAGAAGCGGTTTGAGCCGGGTGTTCTCGCTGAGGCACATCGTGGGATACTGTATGTTGATGAGGTGAATCTCTTGGATGATCACATTGTTGACATACTCCTCGATGCTGCTGCGATGGGTGTTAATATCGTTGAGCGTGAAGGGGTTTCATTCTCGCATCCGGCGCACTTCATCCTTGTTGGGACGATGAACCCTGAGGAGGGAGAGCTCAGACCACAGCTTCTCGATCGATTCGGGCTTTGCGCTGAGATTGAAGGGATAAAAGATCTTAGAGACAGGGTTGAGGTTATAAAACGTAGGAAGAGTTTTGAAGAAGATCCAGTTGCCTTCGAGAGTTTGTGGGAGAGAGATGATGAGATCATCAGAGATCGAATACTGAGGGCAAAAGAGCTTTTATCAGAGATTTCGGTTCCCGATGATATGCTTGAACTTATCGCGTCTCTCTGCATTGATTGTGGGGTCGATGGTCACAGGGCAGATATAACGCTTGCAAAGGCAGCAAGTGCATTTGCGGCGTATGAGGGACGGCGTGAGGTTCTTGAGGATGATGTGAGAGAGGTTGCAGAGCTTGTTCTCACACACAGGATGCGAAAGAAGCCGTTTGAGCAGGGAAAGATAGATCAGGATATGATCAATGACTCGATTGAACGGCATAAAAAAGATAAAGAGGATTTAAAAGATGAGAAGGATGAAGGGGAGAGAAGCGAGGATAACGGTGGCGAGGGGGATGAAAAAAAAGAGGAGGATCGGGAGAGTGAGGGTGGTGATGAGCTATTTCCAGTTGGGGATACGTTCAGGGTTAAACCGATCTCAAGTGAGCGGGATAGGATAACGAGGGATGGCAGCGGACGACGAACGAAGACGTTCTCGAGGAGGGGTCGATACGTGCGAAGCAGAATCCCGAGAGGAGATGTCATGGGTACAGATGTGGCGTTTGATGCCACAATCCGGGCGGCATGTGGAAACCCGCGCAGGGATCGGAATAATGGAGAGAGGGCGGTCACGCTGCACCCATCTGATATTCGGGAGAAGGTGCGTGAGCGAAAGATCGGTAACACCATCCTATTTGTAGTTGATGCCTCAGGTTCGATGGGAGTGAAAGAACGGATGGTTGCAGCAAAGGGTGCGATCCTATCACTACTCAAAGACGCATACATACGGCGCGACAGGGTAGGACTTGTGACATTCAGAAATGATAGAGCAGATCTCCTACTCACCCCAACATCGAGTGTGGAGCTTGCAGAAAAACTCCTTGTTGAGCTTCCAACAGGTGGAAAAACACCTCTATCTCACGGAATTCTTAAAGGACATGAACTTTTGAAACATGAACTCTTGAAAAATACAAATACATCCCCTCTCATGGTTTTAATCTCTGATGGGCGGGCAAACGTGAGCATCTCTGGGAAAAATCCGATCGAAGAGACAAAGGAACTTGCCACTTCAATCGTGGACGATAAGATTGGAACGGTTCTGATCGATACGACCGAGGGATTGCTTGATCTTGGCACAGCGCGGGAACTTGCCGATGCGTTCAAGGCAAGATACTTCAAACTTGACGAGATAAATGCTGATACAATCGCAAGTTCAATAAGGAATGTATGCTCATAAAGTACCTCTTCCAGAGCGTGATCCTTGTTACAGTGGGTGTAGTGCTCGCAAATATTCTCGTTGAGACAAAAATTCCATCAAAACTATCTCCACTCGTAAAACCACTCTGCAAAGCCTCCAATCTCCCAGAAACCTGTATCCTGTCGCTATTCACAACACTCTTAAGTGCAACTGCAGGCAAATCAACACTCGCCGAGTTTCACAGAAGGGGCGAGATCACAGATCGGGAGGCGATAATAACTGTTGTGATGGGCACATTCCCAATCGTTCTTGGCGAGTCACTCTTTAGAGTGCAGGCACCAGCAGCACTCGTAATCCTTGGGCCTGTCGTTGGCGGAATTTATATCACGCTGAACCTCTTTGCAGCCTTCATACAGACCCTCTGGGCACTAACCTACTCAAAGATCGTTCTTCCACCACGCACAATCTGCATCAAGAAGAACAACCCCGAAAAACTAATATTGCACAAAAAAATCATCAAAAAAAGCCTCAAAAGATCATACCCTACGCTGAAAAAGATAATACCACTTCTCATAATCACCATATTCTCGATCGGTTTCTTACTTGATCACGGCTTGATGAATCAGATCTCTATTCTCTTCGATCCTGTACTCAGACTACTTGGAATCCCTGGCGAGTGTGCTGCAGCCCTGGCAGGCCAATTCATACACTACTCAATCGGATACGCAGTCCTCGGATCATTACTAACTGAAGGAATCATAACAGAAAAAGAGGCAATACTAACACTTTTAATCGGAAGCATGATCATAATAACTCTCATCTACATCAAATTCAGCGTTCCAATGTACGTCTCGCTATTCGGAAGACTTGGAATCAAAATGACAGCGATCAACTATACGAGCAGCATGACAGCAAAAATAATCACAATCGGACTGGTAGTATGGCTAATGTGAAACACCCGCCAGCAGAACAAACACTGAAGCAACCACACCCACCCATTTGAATGACAGGCTACATTCGACCGCAACCACGTAGAGACCACATTGAAGAGAGGGTGTCATTTCGTTCTTCAGGGTCATGAGCACAATCCCAAAGTTTGCCACAATCACAGCACGAATGGCGAATATATTAGACTTGTCGCATAATTAAATATTTCAGATAATTTTGAAAATCCTACTACCTTCAACTCTGTCAAACGCAACAATTCATTGGAAAATCTTTTTTAACAAAAAGTGAAACCATTGGTTATAACGTGAACTACCCGCCCCATCGGGGGCTGGCGTCTTCCCTGGCCTGTGTGTTTTGTGTTCCACTTATTTCACATTGCAAAGTCGAGTAGTGATGTTTGTCCTTCTTTGATTGTTTTCTGCTTCATGCTGAAGTACTCGTAGTCATCGTCTTGCCAGTGTTTCTTTTGCTGTCGCTCGATGTAGAACTAAAACCATGTCGCTTGTAACGCGTCCCACGGATTCGTAGAAGTAACCGTCTGACCAGAAAGGATCTCCCCAGAGTTTTTTTAGAGACATCATTCCAGCACTGTCTTCGAACAACGTAGGATGAATATCCTTTCAGTTGTTCTGCGAGCTTGGCAGCACTATAGTTATTGCAACCGATAACGAATACATCCATATGATCGGGTCCGAACACTACCAGCACCAATTCGAACTAAATCTCTTCTGATAAAAACACATCTCGCCGAAGATTTTGCGAATAACACCTTCTCGCATCTTGAGGAACATTTCTTGAGCTGCTTATAAGATAAACAGCCACGACAAAAGATGGTTTGGACGGAAAGTAGGACAAAAAAGGGAAGATGGAACTGCAACAGCTTTAACCTGCACGGCGTCTGGGACAATGTGTTAAACTTGGCCCTCCTCAACTTTGTCCCCCCTACCCCCATAATAAATTTTATGTATTATGAGAGCTACAGTAACTTGCCGTCTTCCAGTGTGATGGGTGGACAGTCATAGAATAGGTGTACCAATGAAAGATCAAACTCTTGTTGTGAGTGGAGTTCTGCCAGATAATCTTGCAACCACTCTATTCCGGGTGCTGGTAGGGTTTCTGTTAGGTTCTGTTGCAGATATCATGATGGGAGCTATTATGGGTTGCAAGGAGATTGTGAACAGGTCGTTTCACCCGATATTCAGTCTGTTATATCCAATACCTACGCTTGGATGGGCACCACTTCTGATGATCTGGATCGGAATAGGGGAGATGCTTCCAATCCTCCTGATATCCCTCTGTTCCTTCTTTCCAGTGCTCTACAATACGATTACAGGCATCAAAAGTGTGAATCCCGACGTAATAAACAAACGCCGCGAGGACGCTTGGTGCGTCTGACCTGAAGATCCTGACAACAGTCATCCTACCACTCGCAGTGCCAGATATCTTCACAGGACTCAGACTCGAGGCTGGCATGGCATGGCGAGTTGTAATAGCTGCAGAGATGGTTGCAATCCCGACAGGGATTGGCGCGCTGTTGATCCGACCAGAAAGCCTACTGCGAGTGGATATAATCATAGCCTGTCTGATCGTGCTCTCAGTGATGTGTCTCACATTCGAACGGGTATTCCAGCATATCGAGACGAGACTTACAGAGGAATGGAGATAGATTATGCCCGACATAGAATTGAAAAACATCAGAAATTATGTATTTGATGATCTGAACATGGAGATATCAAAATACTGGACATGGACCCAGAGAACATTGGAAAGGAGAAATTTGGCGTTGTCGTGATGGATGGCAGCACAAAAGCAGAAGAGGCACTGGAATGGTGCGACATAGCACTTGTCACAGGAACAACAGTCGTTAACGGGACCCTCGAACCGATACTCGATATGGCGGGGGACAAGGCAGTCTTTTATGGAATAATCATCGCAGGAGTCGCGAAATTGCTCGGACTCGAACGGTTCTGTCCACGATCGATGTGATGGTGGAGGGGATGGTTGATGCGGTAAATGTTTGCTGCGAAAATACCCTGCCATTCCATGCCAAAAAGGCATTAATACTTGTTAAACCAATACCCTACTAAGACGAAGGTAGTCGGTTAAATATGAAACAAGAAAAGATCACTCTTTCACAACTGGAAGGCTTTCTGTTCAAATCCGCCGCTATCCTCCGTGGTAAAATGGATGTCTCGGAGTTCAAGGGATATATCTTTAGCATGTTGTTTATCAAGCGTATGATCGCAAGTCTCAATCTATACGGTAAAATAAC
>NJEL02000058.1 GCA_002254825.2 Methanosarcinales archaeon ex4572_44
CACCGCACCCTACTGTTTTTGTCTTGTGTTAGTTGAATCAGGTCTTTCCACGCGGTGTCTCTGTCGGGGATGTGTTGGAAGGCATGACCAAGTGCATCTGCTGCCCTCCGCCGCACCCTACTGTTTTTGTCCTGTGTCAGTTTGTGGAGGTCTTTCCACGCGGTGTCTCTGTCAGGCAAATCTGCAAAAAAACTTCCCAGTTGATACGCCGCCCGTCGGCGCTCATCGAGTATTCAAACTCCCGTTGAATAAATCTTTTGTGTTTGAAGCTATCAAATTTCCGAGGCAATCTGATAGCTTTGAGTTGACAGTCGTGTTGGATGGTAAGTATTTTATGAGAGAGCCTCATTGTTGGACTTGGATGTCTCTACTTTCACACTTGAGTTTCTCATCCCTCGCACTCACCGAGGATCCATTCGATTGGGCGTATGGGCTGGAAGAGATTGGGTTTACTGGTTGGGAGATTGTGAGTGAGGGTAGGCAGACTCTTACAGATGAAACGATGGCAAGAGTCAGGGAGATACTTGAGACAACAGACCTGCAGTTGAGCTTGCATCTACCGTTCTCTGACCTGAACCTTGCAAGTTTGAATGTTCACATCCCATCGCTTTTGATATAGGGCATGCCAACACGAATGGCGTGATAGATGAGTTCATCAAATTTAAGGAGAAGATACGCCACATTCATGCCCACGATAATCATGGAGAGCGGGATGAACACCTGCCTATTGGAGAGGGGACGATCGATTGGTGGCATGTAACGAGAGAGTTTTCATGGTTCAAAGGGCGTACCGTGCTTGAGTGTAGGAGTGTTGGTGATGGTAAAAAGAGCATGGCGTACCTGAAGAATATTGCCACCAGTGATTGAACCTAAGTACACACATAGGGTAGTTTGGTTGTGAACTGCTCGCACAGACCATAATTATTATAAATCATTATAATAGAATAAATAATAAATAATAAATAATATGTGAAAGTCTCAGTGAAAGCCTGCGTGAATCACAACCAATCTACAAACTTCCGAAGCGCCAGCGCACGATGAGAGATCAGATTCTTCTCGCCAGGCAACATCTCCCCAAGAGTCCTGCCACCAACCTCAAAGATAGGATCAAAACCAAAACCATTAGTACCACGCTCACAATCCGAAACAACACCCCCAATAACACCCGTAAAAGTAACAGACTCGCCACCAGGCTCACAAAACCCGATAACCGACTTCACAACCGCAGACCTATCCAAAACACCCTCCATCAACTTCAAGACACCCTTGTTCCCGATAGTACGCTGCACATACGCAGAATAAGGGCCAGGAAACCCATTCAACGCACTGACAAAAATACCTGAATCATCCACAATAACAGACCGACCGAGACGATCCGCCGCCCACCGAGCACCAGACGCAGCAATCACTTCAAGCTCATCCGCCTGCACCTCAGGATACTCACACTCCACCTGAGTGAGACTTACACCCCGCGCTCCAAGAATAAACTCAGCCTCCCGCACCTTACCACGATTACCAGTCACAAAGATAACATGCATAACAAAACAACACCCAAAAAACACACGCCCAACTTATCAAACTTTCCACTCAAAAAGAACCAGTCCAACGCGCGACAACACCTTCGCTTTTGTGGTGGCTTTAAATACATTGTGTGCAGCAACAGCAAACGAGAGGTGATCCAAATGGAAGATAGCGTTATATCATCAAGAGAAGAGGCAGCGTTTGAAGCAGGAATCAAGCTCGGCGCACTATACCACCAGTTCACATGCACGCCGATCAGTCTCGCAACCCTCGAATCCGTAGAGAAAGCTATGGAAGAGAGCGTATCCCTACAACCATTCGTGACCAGTGTACGTGTGAAGATAGACCGGGAAAAGGTGAAGTCATCCTTGAACGAGTTTGGATACTGCGAACTCGATGGCGACATGCTGGACGTGAGACTCACATCGCAGGTTGATCGCGCCACTGTAACAGCAAAGCTCTCCTACGACAACGAGCTTGAATACCCACTAATGAAGATCGTGTCCATCGATGATGAAAGATGATCGAGATTCATTCCAGCCCCTATACACTGATCACCCGACCCGACACCCAGGAGTCTGAAGAATCTCTTCGAGAAAACCTCAACCTCAAATGGGTGAATGGCTGTCTCTTCAACGTAATGGCACACAAGAATATCAATCAAGCACGTGTCGAGTACGACGCAGTAATCTGGAACAGCAACTCCATCCTATTCATCGAATATAAAGATTCGCTCACAGCGTACAGGCGAATGCCTGCTAAAAGGGCACAACAAGTATCTGATTTTGCAAGAAACATCGCAAAAACTCTTGGATTCTGGAAATACAATTATATTATCGTGGTGAATGGACTTGAAAGTGAGAGGGAGAAACATAGAGTACTTGTTTTACCACTCGATGAACTGAAGGCATACCAGCCAGAATTCCAACTAACCCACAGAGAAGTGGAATACATCGATGGACTGGTTGAAAAATACCACGAAACCGCTGACGAAAAACTGATAAAAGAATTAGAGAAACTCAATACCATGATACGAGAGACGAGACGCTGAAAGATACAAA
Organism: Methanosarcinales archaeon ex4572_44; assembly: GCA_002254825.2. Taxonomy (GTDB): domain Archaea; phylum Halobacteriota; class Methanosarcinia; order Methanosarcinales; family EX4572-44; genus EX4572-44. The sequence goes on from NJEL02000058.1 coordinate 2,583, forward strand.
CCTTGTCAGAAATTTCCCCGATTCGAACTCATCTGCTAACATTTTCTTTAAATAACTAAAAGATAACAATAGGCGTCATTTTTCAATTGATTCCTCAACCTTTCTTTTTGCTTTTGCGTCCACAGGGAAGGCTAATTCAAAGCCAGCGCTGCTCCTCTGGCCTTCGTATCGCGGCACTATATGGATATGCACATGTGGTATCACCTGGCCTGCTATTTCCCCGTTATTGCTAACAATGTTGTATCCTTTTACGCCCATTTTTTGTTTCAAGGATTCTGCAATCCGCTTTACCACAATAAAGAGCTTTGCTGTTTGCTCGTCTCCAAGTTCATCAATGGTTTTTATGTGCTCTTTTGGGATTGCCAGCACATGCCCTTCAGATCTGGGGTTTGTATCGAGAAAAGCGAGGTGCTCGCCGTCCTCGTAGACACGCACAGCAGGGATCTCTCCATCAACTATCCTGCAAAATATACACTCAGACTCCATCGTATATCCTCTCCATACCATTATTTATTAGTGGTTGGGATATATCTGTTTTGCTGAGAGTGAGGGGTGTTTAAGTCGTAGCACTTGGAACGGGTGTTGGCAGGTAGCCCCCATGCAGATAGCGTGGCAGCAGATCTTCTTGACAGGCTTAATGACTATGGCAGGTCTGAGTAGAAGAGCATTTTGTGTTCACCACTTTACAGCAACCACCTTGCTTGCAGCTTTTTCTAACCTGTTCATCACTGCAAGCCCAACATCTTTTTGATCGAAAGAACCATCCACGATGATCACATCGACCTCTCTTCGATCGAGCAAACGCATGGAATGGAAGAGGTTCCGTGCAATCGATGCTGGATCGCCACGCTTGCCAAAGACGAGCATCCTCTCTCCAGCCTCAAAACTTTCCGCAGTCTCTTGGCACAAGATCAGCCCAACCCTCCTCCCGAAACCCTCATACGTCCCTATAAGCCTCTGGATCGTCTTCACAACACTTTCACCCTTAACAAGCACCACTCCCGCTTCTGGAGCATAATGGGTGTATTTCATGCCAGGGGAGCGCGGAACACCTGTAACTTCTCTCTCCGTTTTCAGATCTCCAATGACCTCTTTTAGCCTCTCAATCCCTATTCCACCTGGTCGAAGCAGAGAGGGTGGGTCGTGAGTCACATCCACGACGGTTGATTCAACCCCCACCTCTGTCATCCCGCCATCGAGTATCATATCAACACGCCCAGCGAGATCGTCCAGCACATGCTCTGCCGCTGTCGGGCTTGGCTTGCCAGAAGTATTGGCACTCGGCGCAGCAATCGGCACACCAGCCTCCCGGATGAGGGCAAGTGCAACAGGATGCGCTGGCATCCGCACTGCCACGGTATCCAAACCACAGGTCGTAACATCTGGTACAACACCCCCCCGTCGCAGGATGAGTGTGAGAGGCCCGGGCCAGAAGGCATCCATCAACTCATAAGCGAGCCTGGAAATGTTTGTTGTAATGCATTCAGCCTCTTTAATATCAGAGACGTGCACGATCAGAGGGTTGTCCGATGGCCTAGATTTAGCTCTGAATATCTTGTCAACAGCAATTGGATTCAAGGCATCTGCCCCCAGACCATAAACAGTCTCGGTGGGAAACGCAACCAGCCCACCGCAACGAATGACCCTGCCGCCACGCCTGCACATCTCCTCGAAGTTCTGGCTATCTATACGGTGTAGCAAAACAGGTTTCATCAGATCCACGATTCTCCCGACCCCAGTGTTTTGAGCTCCTGCACGCCATTCACGAGTTCGTCGGTCGTCGTGCATAATCGGGTGATGCTCTGCTCTATCATCAGGTTCACCCTTCCCTCGGGCCCAAGCGTCCGAAAATCGGTTTTAAGCCCAATCACGGGTTTTCCGATCGCACTTGCATACCCAATCTCCCACGCGGTGCCAGAGTCTGCATCAGAACCGTCGAGCACTGCCACAACGAGGTCACATTCCTCGATAGCACGCAAATTCTCTCTGAATATCTTTTCTTTCTGCCTGTGGTGGTGTGGTGGTGTCTTCTCGTTGGAGTCTTCCTGCGGCAGGAAGACACTATAGCCTTCTCTATCGAGTAGCGCTTTCAATCGCTGGTTGAATTCCCGTTCAGCTTCTGAAAACAAAGGTCCTGCAAGATAGACCTTCATTTATCACGACACCCCATTGATACATCACAATAGTAAAAAAACCGTGAAAAAATTTGTAAACACCTCAAAACACTATAATATCAAAACCAACCCAACGATAGTCATTGATAATATTTATTATTTAATTTTATCATGTCGTAGGCTTTCCATTTTGATATACACAGAATATAATAAATTTACAAACTTATAAGAGCCTCTACCACTTTCAATATCTGGTACAATGATGCCCTGTTCTCTCATTTTTCTTAAGAAATTATGAAATACTTTTCTCTCTTCTTCGTTGAGTCTTGCTTCTATCTCTTTTTTTGTGAAACTGAATCTTATATCTTTTCCAAGTTTTCTTAGAATTGACCTGTATCGTTCACTTCGAATTGCTCTGTAAACCGTAGGTTCGAGATATTTTCTTCCAATGCTATCTGCTGCATCCAAACTACCCTCAAATGCATCTTCTTCGCTTATTATTTTATCTTCATCCCTCCAAAAGACCGCATCACCTATTTCGTGCATTAAAATTGGCAATCCACTTGAAATCTTAACCATAATCGCCATCGCTTCAGGTTCAACTGTTATGTTGGCTTTTTTAAAGGACTTTTCAAAAAATTCTCTCACTTTTTCATCAGAGAGCTTATCTATCTCAACTACTCTAAATACTCTCATGAGTGAGGGCTGGCGTTTGCGTAAAGTGTCCCGTATTTCTGGAAGCCCTATTGGCATGATAAAAACTGGAAAACAAGGATAGTGGATGGACACATTGTCCACAAAACTCTTGTACCAGTCGGCAAATTCGGGGGTGTTGGATATGCCGTTTATATCATCTAAAGCGATGAAAATCCCTTTCTTTTCGTCCTTTATTTCTTCCATTATGTTGTTAAGTGCTTCTGGAAAGTTTCTGATAAGATCTTTAAGGTCGTTATTTGGGGGATTAAAGCTCACAGAGATGCCGAAGAGATCTACCTGTTTGCCTGGTGTGAAAGGGCTAACTTTTTCGTTCATGGAATATTACACAACCTCTATTTTTCACACTACAAAAATAACTTTTCCCCATATCTTAGTCTTCGTCCAGTAGTCTCTGTAGTTGTCTTTTGCGTGGGTAGTGTGTGGAGTCGATGTTGCCGTTTGCTTCTATCACTGTTACGATGATGCCGAAGCGTTCGGCTGCGCCCTGGTCTTCTGGCGATAGTATTTTGTCTCCTCCGTGGTGTGAGTGTACGACTTCGATTATGCCAACAACATCTGGTTTGTAGACTGCTTCGATTCCGAGGACGCCGCCTTTTTGTCTGAATCCTATGTATACTTCGAGTAGTGTTACGCCGACTACGGTGTGTTTTCCGCCGACTACGATGTCGCTTGTGATCCGTTCTTTTTTGTGTTTGTGGTGTACGAGGAAGCCTGCCTCGCGCTCCTCTTCTTTTGAGATTTTCATGAGTAGTTGGAGGCATTCTTTGAGTGTTCTGCCCTCTACGGGGATGATTCGTTCGAAGTCGCTCGTGGTGCGTGAGATTTCGTCGTCTGTGAAGCTTCCGATCTTGTCTCGGTTGATGATGTCGAGGATTTTTGCGCCTTGGATGCTCAGGATGTTTGAGTCGATGTTGTATTTTTTCTCTTTTTCGATCAGTGTCTGGAGGCGCTCGTGTGCGTCGTCTTTTCGGTTGAGTCTGCGTTTCTGTAGTTCTTCTGGGTCTGCTATGACTTCTATCAGTCGTGTTTCGATTTCGTGTTCTCCTGCTATTGTGCTGATTTTTTCTGCAAGCTCGATCTCTCCGAGTTCGAAGATGTCGAAGATGTTCTCGATGCTGCTTCGGATGGCGTCAAAGGCTGTTACCTCTGTGTATAATTGTTTGTCTCCATCGTAGATTGGGAGTGGTTTTTTCTCTGCTATGATGTTTTTCAGTTTTTGAGTGTTGATGGTTTCGTCTATCTCCATCTTGTCTCACCCATCTATTTCATGCAAGCTTGTTCTTGACCTTTTCGTAGAATCCGTTCTCTTCAAGGCGTATGAATCGCGCTGGAGTTCTCGAACGTGTGATGGTAACGGTGTCGTTCTCTATTATTCTCTCCGTGTGTTGTCCGTCAACGACCACGAAAGCTTCTTTTCCCGGGTTGGTCAGTTTTATCTCAACTACGCTAGTATCCGGGACCACCCATGGTCTTGATGAGAGTTTAAATGGTGCTATTGGCACTATATCTATGGCAGATCTTATCGTTTATGAAGATTGTGTAGGAGAGGATCTTTGCAGGGTTGGCTGTGATTATCACCACTTCGTTTGTGGCAGGTGGTAACTCTTTGTGGTTGATCGCAACACTGAGCCGTTCTCTCTCCACCACATCAAAACCACTGAGTATTTTATCGATGGTCGTAAGTGCTTCATCAACGCTGACGTCAACTAAAAATCCAGTGGTTCCGATGTTCACCCCGAGTATCGGGAGTGGATCCTTCATCTTCTGGATAGCCCTAAGAATCGTGCCGTCACCCCCGACCGAGATCAGTGCAATCGCATCCTTTTCTCGCATCTCTTCCACAGGCGTGCCCTGGGTGTTGATCTCTTCTGCCGTGCAGGGGTCTATGAGAAGCTCGATCCTTCCTGTTAGGTGTTGATGTATCTTTTTTACCAGTGCAATCGCTTCAAATCGGTCACATCTTGATATCATGCCAATTCTTTTCATAACTCCATATTTCCTTCACTTTCACTGGTTTTTCTTTCCACCCACAACATTACTACTTGGTCTATCATCTTCATCCTTAACCATGTCTCATACGAATTGTTCCTACGAGTAAATCCTCAACTTTGTTCGGATTTACTTAAGCATACTGCTTACGTTGTGAGGATTACGAAGTAATCGCGAACACAAAGTTATACTTTAGTACTATAAGAAATCTTTTGTACTTTCAGGACTATTTGATTTTTTGATGACAGGTAATAAGTTGTTCGGTACGAATGGGGTGCGTGGTATCGTCAATGAAGGCATGACAGCTCCAATGGCGATGCGGCTCGGTGAGAGCTTTGCCACGTATCTTCACAAAGAGGGTGTGGAGCGTGCGGTCGTTGCCATTGGACGGGATACACGCATCTCGGGTGAGATGCTTGGATCTGCTGCCATATCGGGTTTGCTCTCTGGTGGCTGTGTGGTGGTCGATGTTGGGATCGTTCCAACACCCACTCTCCAGTACCATGTGCGGGATCACGCCGATGCAGGCATCATGGTCACCGCGTCTCATAATCCAAGAGAGTACAACGGCATAAAATTGGTTGCAGGCGATGGAACCGAGTTCTCACGTGAGGGCGAGGCAGAGGTTGAGCGAATATACCATGCGGGAAAACCCTACCGAGCTGAGTGGAACGAAACAGGCGATCTAAGGTATGATGGACTGGCAGTTGAGAAGTACATAGATGGCATCCTCAGGGTCGTTGACATTGATGG
>NJEL02000059.1 GCA_002254825.2 Methanosarcinales archaeon ex4572_44
GTTATTCCAACCACGATTCTGATGACACACCTTCTACTGTTGCTTATAAGCATCTATTTTTGTCCTCCATTTTTACTGCTGTGGAACTGCTGGACTCTGGTATTTCAAGCAGTTTCACTATAATATTTATTTGTGAACTGAAACAGAATAAAAATCTTTCGAAAAATTTTAATATAGAATAATTATATTTATTTATGAAATATTATGAAATATTAAGACTTCATCAACATTTGTCATGCTTCCTGCATCCGTGCCAGGGTTGCCTTTATCTCTTCCAAAAGATCAAGTATCCTCCCCAGACAAACACCTCAAACCTCCCGTTTAAGAGGAAAAGATTCACACAGAGACTGGTAAAGGTTAACACCAAGGCAGGATTTCACAACCCTAAAAATAGATTAATTGTTTAATATATTATTCATATTTTCTGTTATGTTTTGCAGCCCCAGAAAAACCTCATCGCGCGTTCTGCCCCGTGCAAAGAAGGTTACAAGAGGACAGTCCTTCGCAACCAACGTTCCTCTCATTGGAACATCAGACGCAACACCTTTTTTGTGGCATCGAAAGAGCATATCTGACTTATCGTCATCGATCCAGACATCCTGCCCCGCAAACAAGACAGCTTTTCCAGCAAAGATCCTGGCTCCGCGTTTCTCTGGGAGTATGCCAGAGAAAGAATCAACGTGCATAGAGAATAGATTAAGGCCATAGGCTTCTTCCACGGTCTCAAGCGTGCCCTGGAAACGTGGATTCACTTCAAGGAGTACTAAGCCGTCTTTTCCGATCAGGAAGTCAACGCCGTTCGAACCGACGAGTTCAAGGTCCGCTGCAACAACTTCGGCAAGCTCTTCCATCAATCCCACGTGCCTGTCCACAAACGGTGTTATGTTGCCAGCGTATGCATATGGCATATCTGTAAGCCATGGGAATGATATCTGTTCGCTCGTAGCAATACTGCGCGCCTCGCCACGGGAAGCGATCAACGAGACACTTGCAGTGACGCCTGGGATGTACTCCTGAAGAATGAAGTCTTCAAGCACAGTCTTTGTATGCTCAAGCTCTTCGCAATCACGGATGAGTAGGTTCTTAACACCACCAGCACCACGCCTCGGCTTTGCCATCACAGGATAATCCAGTTCCGAGGGATTAACATCCCCGATGAGATGCGTGGCTGGATGTGGAACGTCAAGTTCCTTCAGATACTCTGCGAGCCAAAACTTGTCAGAGACTTTCTCAGCAACCCTCATGCCATTGTTAAGCACAGGAAAATCGGTATTTAACTCCCATAACTCAAAACCAGGTCCACGAATAATTGTATCATACTCAAAACCATCCATCAACCCCTTGATCTTCTCAAAAGTTGGTTCATCCTCTTCAAAGATCGCCACACCATCGGCCGTATCGAAGATATCCCTGTCACCAAAGTGCTCTATCGAAAAGACATTGAAGCCTGCCCGCTTGGCAGAGCGACAGATATGTCTTGTATTATAACCGATGACGAGCACATCTCTCATCGTTCTCTGACCCCAACGATTGGCTCATCATCGATAAAGACCGCTTCAATCGGCAAACGTTCACAGAGCTTTTTCATTCCAGGATTTTCAGTGGCATAATGCGTGGCATCAAGAAGCGATAAACCACGAGCCATAGCATAGCGGATCGCGCTATGGCGAAGCTCGCCTGATACGAGCACATCCGCACCCCTCTCACACGCCATATCGATATACTCGCTGTCAAAGCCACTCCCGCCAACAACCATCACACGCTCAACCAGACCGTCACCAACCCATCGGACATGTGTATCCAGCCTATCAACAACAAGACCTGCGAAACAATCGAGTTCACAGGGCTTGATCAAACCAGTCCTACCGATGCCGCACGCTTCAACATCTCTCAGTCCAAGGATCTCTGCAAGCACGTCATTGATACCGCCAGATGCACAATCGAAATTGGTATGCATAACATAGAGCGAGAGATCGTTCAGAAGAGCGATCTTCAATGAATCTGAGAGGGTCTGGGATAGCCTGGTTATGGGATCGAAGATCAGGGTATGGTGGGTGATGAGCAGATCTGCTCCGATGCGCCCAGCCTCTCTCAAAACAAAATCGGTTGGGTCGAGCGAAACAGCAACCCTTCCAACATCTCCCCCCCGATCAAGCACGAGACCGATGCGTCCCTGATCAAAATCAAGCGCCTCTTCAGGTGGCGCGATCTCTTCCAAAATAGAGACAAACTCGGAGAGCTTCATAACAACAATCGAGACAAACTGCATCCTATTAAATAGTGGTGGATGTCCTGTGTTACTGACAAAGCAGGTAACCTGAACGATAGCTGCTTACAGCGTAGGAAATGCATTGATATACTCGCAGATCCTGCCACTACAGACGATGAGCCGCAGATCGAAGTCCTCACCATCGATGGAGATCTGCATGGCACTCGGGATAGACATTCGTGGATTCGTGGGGCTGCCAGGACAGATCGTAGTTATATCACCCCTATCCATGCGTGGCCTGTGCAGGTATCCATGGATCAGGAGATCAACACCCATCTCACTTGCAAGGTATCCCATGCTCATAGCATCGCTCACATACCGACCACTGTGGACCACGCCGACGGAAAGGCCTTCCACGTTCAAAATGATGTTATCATCAAGCCTCTCCCGTAACTCCACGCAATCTTCAGCTCCAGAGACTGCCACAAGCTCTCCTATCTCTGCAAACTCCTCGTATGCTCTAACACTTGTGAAAGAGCCAGCGTGCACGAGCAGATCCGATTCTTCAATCAAATCGATGAGGCTTCTTGGCAGTACACTCCTAATAGGTTCATCCTCAACATGCGTGTCAGCAATAGCAATGACCGTCTTCATCCCTCTTCATAACAATTTCTTAAAATTTAATATATTCGGCTACCACAAACTATATGCGCCTTGCCCGATTGATTAGTGTTGGACAAAAATAAAAAATAGTTTCAAGCAGAAAACATTTCCATTTTCATCTTGGAGGATGCTTCAAAAATATTTTACAGCTCAATAAAATCACACAAAAGACACTACCAATTTTAGGCCTATTGATTTGCCAACCGCAAATCCAATATCTAAAAAATTTTACACGGATGTGAGATTCGCCAGAGCTATAATTGGAAATCGTTATATACGTTCTGATTCTACGTATGGTTATTCATGATAAATGGTGTTAGTGATGTGCGTTATCAGGTGACTGGTGCGTGCAATCTTCGGTGTCCTCACTGTTTTTCTGAGTCAGCCCGACGAAAGGCTGATGAACTTAGCTTGGATGAAGCAAAGAAGATGGTTTTGGATTTTAAAGAGAATGGTTTGAAACTCTTGACCCTCACGGGTGGAGAACCTTTGTTGCGTAAAGAGTTCACGCTGAAGCTTGTGGAATTTTTGAGTGAAGAGGGTGTGTACAGTCGTCTATTCACAAACGGCACTTTCATGACACTTGAGTACGCTGAAATGCTGAAGGATTCTGGATTGCGCGAGGCTCAGGTGAGTATTGATGGTGTCAAGGCTACTCATGATGGATGGCGGGGCATGCCTGGCTGTTTTGACCTGGCGGTGAACACCCTAAAAGATCTTGGGGAAGTAGGTATTCGAACTGCCATTCGTGTCACTGTGATGCCACTTAACTATGATCAAATGCCAGATTTGCTTGCGCTTGCAGAGGAACTTGGTGTGGATGTCTTCAGAGTGCGCCCCTTCATCAGTGTTGGCAGAGGTCGGGAGAACCAGCAGTATGTGCTCACTCGAGAGATGCATGATTGCGCTTTTGGTTATCTTGCAGAGGCGAGGCATGAAGCAGATGTGATCGTGCAGCTTCCAGCGCCATCCTATGCATTCCTCTACGACAGGCGAGTGGACCCTGCTCGTCTGAAAGATCGTTTGAGGTTGCATGGGTGTTCCTGCGGGAGACAACTCTGTGCGGTCACACCTGATGGTTGGATAAAACCGTGCGGCTACTTTTCAGAGAAGATAGGGAATGTGAGAGAAGATTCCATTCGGGATGTGTGGAATACTAATGCTTTTCTCTGCAACTTTCGGGCTTTGGAGCGGCTTGATGAACGGTGCATGAAGTGTGAGTATCTCGGTATCTGCGGTGGTGGCTGTCGTGCAGCGGCGTATGAAAACTTTGGAAATCTGGAGGCAGCAGATCCTACATGCCCAAAGCTTCGCACATGATCCGCCCAGGGCATTGTCGGGAGGTAAGTGTTAAGACGGCAGTTTTTCCTCTTGAGGAAAAAGATATCAAAGAGCATCTACTCGGGTCGAGGTGTTATACTGGCACGCGATTCATCGTACTCTGCAATTCAAAGGATACTGCAGTGGTTGAGGTTGAAAAAACGAGCACAGGTAAAATTTTTGAAGAAATAATCTCTCTGCGGGTCGTCTCTCTTCCAGAACAGACGGTCTTTGTAGAAGACAGCGGAGTTGATGTGATAAACCCGAGCGCGATGCTGCATAAGGCAGGAGAGTATCAAGAGGATGCAGTGGTCGTGAAGGGAACATTTGGGCATGTGTCATTCATACGTGGAGGAGAGAGTGTGCGGCTTCACGTCTTTGATATCGTGCCGCCCATGCCAGCCAAGCTTGTCAGCATGGTTGAGAGAGCACTTGAGATGCAGGAGGCTACCGACACTCCAGTTGAGGTGGTGCCTGAGATAACCAACCTTCTGGTCATTGCGAGGGATGCTCCAACGGAGAATGTTATCTTCCCGTGCAGTGCATCAGAGATCAGATCGAGCGCAATCCCAGGTAAAGACGTCTTTTTTCTGGACAAGCTTCGCACCCCGCCTGAAAACCCAACGCTCATCGGGTGCAACACATCTCTTCAAATTTTTAGAGAAATGTTTGACTGCACACCAGAGTTTGTTCAGATATGCCCTCGTGAGAAGAGGAGTGAAGAGCTCTTCATAACCAAGTGCTGCGAGCTTAAAGAAGGATTTGAGATGGTTGACGGTGGCGTGGTAGTTCCATGGGGTGCAGAGCTTCGAGACGTTCTCGCTGCTGTTGATACGTTACTTGGAGGTAGTTCATGAAATTGATCACAATGTCCCACAACTACCACATACCAGAGATAACCGTAAAAGGGGGCGAGGTCTTAAGACCGCGTTGTCCAATGATCGCATATCAGGGAAGAAGCAGTATCATCACAATGAGAGATGTAAAGAAGGCGCGGAAGCTAAAACCCGATATCATCCTATCATATATCAACACCCCACTATCGATCAAAGGCGAAACAGATGGTGTGTACAACGGAACCTCAGCATTTGAATCTATAGATAAGATTGCAGAAACAAATAAACGTGGAATAGCAGTTCTGATCGGTGATGTTAACGTCAACGCGTGGATCACTGTGAAAACTGCTCAAAACCACCCTGAATTTACGATTATATCAATGCCATCCGATGGTGTGTACTGTCCGCCCCATATCGACATCGATTCCAAAGAGTTCATCTCCACATGGGAAGAACTCGCGAAAGCGCATGGTGAGAAGAATGTTGGACTGGAGATGCACCCCGAGGTGAACTCTGACCTGCGCAGCTTCGGGTTTGAGAAGAACGCATACTTTGGTGGGACCGATGGATTGGTTAAAGAGCCTCTGGGCTCGGATAAAAAGGTGTGGCTCATCGGAACAGTGGAAGGAATCATTGACAGAATCAAGACTCTCACCAATCAAAAGGAACTCCACTCACCATGTATAATATGCCCCCCTATGGCATACACAACAACCAGCAAAGTGGAGCGTGCCAGAGAAATCTTGGAAAATGGTGGTCCTACAGCAACCATCTACTATCGTCACCCAGAAGAACCATATTATGATGTGGAGATCCATAGAGAAGAGCTCATCACCAAGAGAGGGGATGGTGGCATGAGGATACCCGCAGTAGAGCTTGCTATTGATGATGAGATAAAAGAGAAAGGGAGGAAGGCTCTCTCAGTATTACTGTAGGGTGCTCTCCCTAAGACTATGGATGATCTATGCGAAGAATGGCGATCGGGCAGGAATCTCTCTCTGAGGTGTTTGAAGATCCGAGGATAGAGGAGATCGGTCTTCGCAGGTGTTTGCAGTGTGGAAGATGTACAGGTTCCTGTCCTGCAACATACGTCTTTTCGGAGTTCTCGCCCAGAGCAATCGTACTAGAGATTTTAGAGGGACGGATGGATGACCTTCTCAAAGGGGATCTGATATGGGCATGTGGGCAGTGTTATACCTGCCATCTCAGGTGTCCCAGGGGAAACAGCCCTGCAACAGTCATACTCGTCTTGAGAGAGCTTGCATTGATACATGGTTATGCAACAGATAAGGTGAAAGAGATTGCAGAAAGATGCGGGCGTTCGATGTGGGAGCGCGGGGTTAACTTCTACGAAGAAGGAGCAAGAGAACTCCCAGTTGAGGCAGTGGCTGACTTGCAGGAAGCTCTTAAAAAGGGGGAGTATGATTCTTTCCTGAAGCGTATTGGGGCTGATCTTTCATGAGTGAGAAGCGCCATTATCTATTTAAGAGTTGTGTTCTTGGAGCGTACTATCCAAAGGTTGAAGAGTGTCTGAGAATCGTCTTTGACAGGCTCGGGATCAGGTACTTTGACGATCCCAACCAATCAAGCTGCACCGGGCATGGGTATCATTCAGGCATCTACCCCTTCAAGAGCACGCTTGAGGTTAACCGACGAAATTTTTCTCTGGCGAGAGATGCAGGTTGTGACGATATCGTAACATCATGTGCAACAAGTTATGCCACACTGAAAGAAGTTAAAAATTTTTTGGGAGATTCGATTGAAGTCTTTCACGGCTCAGATGTGATACATAAAAATCGCGATCAAATCCGAGGGAGGTTAGAGCACAGTCTTGAAGGGGTGCGGCTCGTAACACACCATGGATGCCACTACGCGAAAATATTCTACAAAGATGTGAAAGTGGGCGCTCCTGAACATCCGATGCTCCTGGATGAGATTGCCGCTTCACTCGGAGCAGAGGTTTTGGAGTATAAAGCGATACTGGAAAAAGAGACGGGCGTTGAGTTCAAGATCCCTGTTATGCATTATGCAGAGCTTACAGCACTGCTTCTCGGGGCAAGCCCCACTGAAATCGGAGCAGCAGCACATCACACCAAGATTGATCGACTTATCGAGAGGATTAAAGGGTGAGCATCGGAATCTTTCTATGTGAGTGGAGCATCTGTGTTCTGATCAAGGATACAGGCTTATCGAAGAATGTATCAGAGAACAAGGTCTTGATAAAGTGGTTATTGCAGCATGTTCGCCGATGATACACGGAAGAAGATTTCAGGATGTTTTAGCTTCTGCAGTGAACCCAAATTTACTTCAGATTGTAAATATCAGGGAGCAGTGCGCATGGGTGCATAGATCAGATGAGGCGCTCTATAAAGCAATTTCACTTATCAGTGGTAAGGTTGAACGGGTGAAGAGATCGCTACCACGCACACATGAAAAGGTTGAGCCATATAAGGAGGTGGCTGTGATAGGAGGTGGAGTTTCAGGGATAACCGCCTCATTATCTCTTGCAAAACACGGTGTTAAGGTACATCTTGTCGAACAGAAAACAACGATCGGTGGGCATACAGTCTCGATCGGTAAGGTCTTCTCACCCGACAAGATCGCTGTTGAATGTGCACTATGCTCACTTGCACCGATCATGAGCGAGATCTACAATCACCCGTCAATCGAACTCTACGATCTGTCGAGACTCAAAGGGATCAAAGGATCTAAAGGAAGATTCGAGGTTGAAATTGAACGATTACCCCGATACGTAACCGATAAATGCATTGGGTGTGGGAGATGTAGGTATGTGTGCCCTGTGCATGTACCTGACGAGTGTAACATTGGCATGAAACTGAGACGGGCAATATACACCCCATTTCCACAAGCGATCCCACCAATAGTCACAGTAGACATCGACTCATGCACGAAATGTGAAAAATGTCTTGACGTCTGCGAAATCGGCGCAATCGACTTTAACATGCAAAAGGAGTTAATCAAGTTAAAAATCGGCGCAATCGTGGTTGCAACAGGCTTCAAGCGATTTGACACCAACCGAGTTAAAGAATATGGACACGGGCGGTTTATTGACGTTTTAGACCAAATGGAGCTTGCACGAATCCTCGCTGTGAACGGCCCAACCGAAGGAAGACTCCTGAAATCATCCGATCAGAAACCTCCACAGAGGCTTGTTATGATACAATGTGTCGGATCAAGGGATGAGAAGATCGGGAACAGATACTGCTCAAAGATCTGCTGCATGATCGCACTGAAGCATGCATGCTTCATAAGGGAACATTTTCCAGAAACAGAGGTCCTGATCTCCTATACCGACATGCGAACAACAGGCTTCTTTGAAGACTACTATCGCAATGCACAGGACCTCGGTGTTCTATTCATCCGCGGCAGAGCCTCAGAAATCGTTGAAGACGATAATATCCTGCTCGTCAGGATGGAAGACACCCTAACAGGCGAACAGATCGAGATTGAGTCCGATATGGTCGTTTTATCTGGTGGAATTGAAGCATCAGACGGCACGACCGAAGCCGCAGAGATCCTGGGATTGAGCCAAACAGAAGGCAGTTTCATAAAAGAAGAAAACCCAAAGTTAAGACCTGTTGACACTGATAAAGAAGGAATTTACGTCTGCGGATGTGCAAAGGGACCAAAAGATATCACAGATAGCGTAATTGAAGCAAACGCTGCATCATCAAGGGCATTTGAATTTCTAACAGATGAAATCAAACTTGACACCAACGATATCCGTTACGAAGAACTCATTGGAGAGATCAACGGAATCATGCAGTGGAAAAGAGAGTCCGAAGACGTAATATTAGTATTTCTCGATGAACAGGTTGGATACAGGTGTGCCGATAATATCGGAGCAAAACGACTCGAATATCCAGCAAACATACGAATCATCATGGTGCCCACAATTCGCACAATAACAGAAAAACATCTCAGATACGCACTCCACAAAGGAGCAAAGCTGATTCTGCTCGGACTACATAACAGCACAGAGGTGGAGATACCAGAAGATCTTAAAAACAAAGTTCTCACATACCCTGTCTACACACCCTACTTCAAAAGACTAAAAGAAGTATTTGAGAAAATAGAATAGTAGTAGTTTTTCCTAACACCATCTCGGTGTTGTGCCATGCTATACCTATCTCATTTTGGGGTTTGGTTGTGAGCGTTTTTGTTGGGATTTTAATAAATTCCCCGTGGCAGTTCTGTTAAGAGTAGATATACCACAAATCCTATGAATCCTATCAAGAGTATGCCTGCACCTGCTATTTTTGTGATCGTTTTGAACTCTTCCCGTGTTGGTTTGCGTGTGAGTTTTATGATGCGCCAGTAGTCCTGCAGGTTGAAGCTTATCTCTCCAGGCATATCTATTTTTAAATTCTTTGCCATGTTCACGCCTGTTTTGTTATTTCACGAAATCAATTCCGTATTTTGATGCAATATTCCCGATTGTACCTTTTCCATATATCTGAGGCGATTTCACGCCAGTTATTATAAGCATTGTACGCAGCGTATTCTCAAGCGTCGGGTCAACCGTGGCACCCCATATGAGCCGTGCATCCGAATCGATACGCTCGTACACTTCTTCTATCACATGCTCTGCTTCAGCCACAGACATGTCAGGTCCGCCAACCACGTTCACAAGAGCTGAGCTTGCACCTGAGATGTCAATGTCAAGTAGAGGACTTCGAAGCGCTCGCTGTACCGATTCTGCTGCCTTCTCATCCCCACTCGACTCGCCAAGCCCTATCATTGCCACGCCGCCCTTCTGCATGACCGTCCGAACATCTGCAAAATCAAGGTTCACAAGACCAGGCTTAGTTATCAATTCGGTGATGCCTTTGACTGCACGCATCAGTACCTCGTCAGCTACCTTGAATGCCGCCTGCAAAGGCAGTCTTGGGACTATGTCAAGCAATCGATCGTTCGGTACCACTATCACGGTGTCTGAGACGTCTCGCAAGCGTTCAAGCCCTGCTTCTGCATTGTTCCGACGGATGACTCCCTCTGCCTGGAAAGGTAGTGTGACTATCGATATCGTGAGCGCTCCTGTGTCTCTCGCAAGTTCTGCCACTATCGGTGATGAACCTGTACCTGTGCCGCCACCGAGTCCACAGGTGATGAAAACCATGTCGGCACCATCCACCAGTTCTTTGATATCGTCTCTACTCTCCTCGGCGGCATTCTCCCCAACCTGGGGGAGACTTCCTGCCCCAAGCCCGCGGGTCTTGTTCCGCCCTATCAGCACTTTATTCGATATTCTGGCGTCTAGGAGGTGCTGTGCGTCGGTGTTGATGGCGTATATTTCTGCCCCGTCTATGCCTTCTTCTTCCATGCGCTGGATCGTGTTTGTGCCTGCACCACCACACCCAATCACACATATGTTGGTTTTGAGTTCCTCAAGCACCCTCACTAATTCCTGGTCGTCCCCCGTGCTGATGTAGTGGCCTTCAGCCCTGCCTGCAGGAAGATCATTTGCTCGCAGCATTGCCTCTTTTATGATCGATTCCATCTTCACATCCTCAACTAACATACCTTAACTGTAGACATTTTTGATATCTTTATTTTTCAACGTACAGGAAAGTACAAACTTTGCTGTGCGCTCAGAAAATCCAACCAAATGAAGGATTTTCATGACGTCTCTATATATGTCTCAGCTATTATACTTTTCCCCATCAGAGAAGGTTGTCAACATACACAATGTTGTTATACTATTCGGAATTTTTCCGTCACAAATCCCGTATTTAATAAATAAAAATATTAATTAGATTTAGTTCTGTAGAATCAAATCGAAACACATGAAATGGATTAAAAATAAGTTAAGGGGCATATTTTGCAGATATGTCCGCAACCTCAACGTTACTCCACGTTGCCCTTCAGAGTGGTGGGGTTGCCCCGGTTATGTATAGGGGTTGGAGGAGAGCGAGGGTGCGGTTCAGGCGATACGTGCAACCGTGGTGCTGTGGGGTGTTGGCAGGACAATTCGACGCCCCGGGAGGCCGGTGTTTCAAGATGCTGCAGAACAGTTTTCACCCCAATAATAATATAAAATATATTATAATATTTTTCTCATATATATAAAATATCGTGTTGGGATCGAGTTGATGGGGCATGTATCGAGCAGTTCGTTCACTCTTCCATCGAATACGACCTCCCCGCTCACGAGGATGTATGCAGTGTCACTTATTTCAAGTGCCCCCTTCACGTTCTGCTCAACGAAGATGATTGTCAGATTGAGCTTGTCTCTCAGTTCAACGATTCGTTCGAATATAATGTTTGAGAGTCTTGGTGATAGGTGGGCTGTTGGATCGTCGAGCATCAGGATCTTTGATCTCCGTATGAGGGCTGATCCGATAGCGAGGAACTGCCGTCCGCCTCCGCTCAAGCCT